>CALXOI010000193.1 GCA_944389965.1 uncultured Treponema sp. | reverse complement strand
ATCGCCACCGGAGCGCAACCGATTTTGGGATTCAATTACGGCGCAAAAACATAAACCGGGGTGTACGCATTTTTTTCAGTACAAACTTTTGAGAATCTCCACGCACTTACCAATTCCGAGCGTACCGCTGTCCAAGGTAATGTCATAGTTGGGGGCATAACCCCATTTCATATCGGTATAAAAACGGTAATAGGCTGCGCGTCTCTTGTCCATTTCCTTCAGATGCTGGACAGGCATATCACCGCCTTCCTTGTATACAGAGACAATGCGCTCTTCCCGGAATTTCATGTCAGCATGAATGAAAACCTTCAGACAATCCGCCGTGTCCCGGAGAATATAATCAGCGCAGCGTCCCACAATTACGCAGGATTCCTTTTCCGCCAAATCAGTGATGATTTTATACTGGATTTTCCAAAGATAGTCGGCGTTGCTGGGCGCAGATTCCCTGTGGGAAAACAGTGTGACCAGGAATCCGCCTGACGCATACTCTCCTGTTTCTTTAATATAGCTTTCATTGAATCCGCTTTCTTCAGCGGTTTTCCGCAGCAAATCCTTATCAAAGCAGGTGATACCCAATTCAGAAGCAAGCTGTTTGCCGATGTCACGGCCGCCGCTTCCGTATTCACGACTGATAGTGATAATCCTGTTTTTCATAAAGTGTAACCTCCTTGTCAATTTATGCTTTCAACGCTTCTAGCATATGGTGTTTCTTTAAATAATGTCGTTCGTATAAAAGTAATATCAGTGAAAGCAGGAAAGCCAGCCCGTCAGCAACAGGTCCTGTCCACAGCACACCGGTTACCCCCATGGACACCGGAAGAATCAAAGCGGCAGGCACAAAGAAAATTATCTGGCGTGCCAGTGAAAGGACAGCGGATTGAACCGGCTTGCCCACAGCCTGCAGATACACCGCGGTGACGGTTTGGAAACCGGTTAGCGGACAGAACAGCAGGAAGATGCGGAATGCCATCACGGCGAATTCGTTGTAAAACCCTTCTTCCGAGCCAAACCGCGACACGACGCTCATCGGCGCAAACTGGAAAATCAAAAAACCGATAACCGATACAACTTCCGATGCAACCAGTGCGATTTTTAGCGCCTGTCTCACCCGTTTATAGTTTTTTGCGCCGTAATTGAATCCCAAAATCGGTTGCGCTCCGGTGGCGATTCCTAAAAGGATTGCAATCATAATCTGATTAACTTTCATCACGATACCGGTCGCCGTCAAGGGAATTTCGGAACCGTACACGGAAGCGGCACCATACCGTGCCAGCAGGTTGTTGGTCAGCGCCATTACAATCGTGATGGCGAACTGGGTGATGAAACTGCTCAGCCCGAAAGCCAGGATGTTTGCGCAGGTTCTGCCGTCCGGGCGGAACGAGGCTGAATCGGGGCGGACGGTCTTAAACCGGGGCATATATACAACCGACACAACGAATGACGCCACCTGGCCAATGACAGTCGCAATCGCTGCTCCTTTCACTCCCATGTGAAACACAAAGATGAATACCGGGTCAAGAATCACATTGATGACCGCACCGATAACCATGGAAAACATGGCATACTTGGGGCTGCCGTCCGCCCGGATCATGGAGTTGATGGCGGCGGAAATCATCATAAACGGAAGGCCGATTCCGATGATGACTCCGTAAGCAAGGGCAGAGGGACGCAGTATGTCCGTCGAGCCGAACAATGTCAAAAGCGGGTTTATCCATACCAGGAACACAACCGTCAGCAGGATACTCACAACCGTCACCAGGGAGACGGCGTTACCCACACCTTTTTTCGCAACCGCAATCTGCCCTTCCCCCAGCTTGAGGCTCAAATAGGCGGCACCGCCGTTGCCAATCATGTTGTTATTCTGCGTTAATCTTAACTTAACTTGGAAAGGATATTTTTTAATCCTTTTTCACGAGCGGTTAAGATCAGCGTACATTCTTAACCGCTTGTCGGTTGTAACCGTTGTACGGTATCCGGGACCTAATCAAGTACGCAGATTAGGTCCTTTTTTTTATTGGGAGGGAGACATGAAAAAAGATTGGGTTGAGTTGGATCACGATGGTTATGGTGAAATGATGTGGTATGAAAGTTCCACTCTTTGTTGGCTTGGTGGCGAAGCATACGCCATCAAAGATTGTCGCCGGATGGATACCCGTACAGTTGAAAAGACAAGCGACATAACTTTATATAAATCCAACGCAGAAGCTGTTTTTGCTTGGAAAAAAAGAAAACGTTATTATGAATCATACCGGGAGATAAAAGAGTCTTTTGTCCGTGGGGAACTTCCTGATAATCATGTTTTCTTTTTAGGACTTCCCGGAGAAATACTTAAAAAATGTGGTTTTCCATCAAATCAAATGATTGATTTAACGGCATATCGGTTAAAACAAAAATCAACCCAGGAAAATCACCCATTTTCACCCCTTAATATAAAAGGTCTTGATAAAGCATTACAAACACCTGTTGCAGTATTTGAATATGCACGAAGCGGAAACAACAATATGCAAAATGTCATTGTCGATATTGCACAAGGTGAAAAACACTTTTTGGCAGGTATATCATTTAATAAAAAAATTGGCTTTGAAGTATCAAACATCAGGGGATTGTTTCCCAAAGACGACTACCAGTGGCTGCATTGGGTTGAACAAGGAAAGATGATTTATGGTAATAAAGAAAAAATCCAAGCCTTGAGCACCCAACGGCGAATCGATCTCGCCGATGTGAGTAACCAAGATGCCCGAATTTCATCAGACATACACTGCTTGGATTCCATAGACACTATACTGGGTAAGTTTGGTTCTGTCAATGATATTTTTACACAAGTGTTGTTATTCTGCGTTAATCTTAACTTAACTTGGAAAGGATATTTTTTAATCCTTTTTCACGAGCGGTTAAGATCA
>CALXOI010000192.1 GCA_944389965.1 uncultured Treponema sp. | reverse complement strand
ATGGAGCTGTTCCGGGAGCTCTAGATAGCTCGTGAGGCCCTCTCCCGCCGGGGAGGACTCCGTGACCCAAACCAGCCCACCTGGACGGACTTCTGTGCCGACATCGGCTACACCCGCCAGGCCATCAACGCCAAGCTCAAGTACTTTGTCCCCGCCGAGCTCTCCCAGGACGGCAGGGACTGCTTCCTGCCCCCTGCGGCGCAGCCCTCCAGGGCGGACAGAGAAGCTGCTTCCCTTGCCCGCATTGCTCAGTTTCGCTCCACAGGAATCCGTCCTCCAGAGTGGAGTGACGATGATGAAGCGCTGTTGCGCCGCCTGGATGCGGAGGATAAGGCAGTGCAGACAGCCCATCAAATGACCCGCAACATCCTCAGTTACAAGAGACAATACCGTCCCACAAGAGACTATTTTACCGAGATGCTCTCTCGGGATCAGGTAAAAGGTATCGACAAGTTCAAAATTGCAGATCGTCGCCTACGCTCAGCCCAGCAGGTAGCAGGAGATTCTATTGCCCAGTTTTTATACAGCATAGATGATCTTAACGAACGGGCAAAAGCTGCTGCAAACCTTGTAGTTCGCCTTCGTGATATTATCAACGATTCTATCGAAGAAGCTGTTGCCACTCAAAGTGTTGAAGTTGCTGATGATTGTGACTTTGAGGTCATGGAGGGCTAATATGTCTATTGCAGATAAATTCCTAGGCACCGGCACAAAGCTTTCCCTCAAGAGGGCGGTGTACAACAGCTGGCTCCGCCGCCCAGCTGGAATAAAAAAAAGGACGGCCATGGCCAATCTTTCCCAAGAGTTCAAGATTAGCGTCTCGACCGTCCAGCGTTACATCCGGGAGATGCAACGTTATGGGGAGGGGGGAGCTCCCAAGCGTAGGACCCAAGGCAGAACCATGTACGCCTGGTCGGAGGAAGCCCTTACGTTCCTACGCTCCATCTATCTTACATCAATCCGCAACGTTGGAGACGGCACCATGCGCAATGCCTACCGCCTCACCCTGCGGGAAGCACAAATCCATGGCTGGAAGGTGGGCTCAGAGCCATCAGCCTACAAGTATCTTTCAAACCTGTCTCCAGCCCTGCTGGATTACGCCAACGGCGGAAACCTTGCCCTAGATAACAAATTCTGGATTCTCCGAGACCTTTCCCTTTTGCGGCCTTTTCAAGTTATTGTTGGAGATCAGCATCGCTTCGACTTCTGGTGTACTGACGGTAACGGTGGATACTTTCGCCCTGAGTGCTATCTCTGGCTGGATATGCGAACTCGCCTTGTCTACGGAGTTGCCTTTGACCGTCATTACAATTCCAGTACTGTTATTCGTGCATTGCGTGTTGGCGTAGAACATTTTGGTATGTTTGAATCTACCTACAATGATAATGGTTCATCCGAGCGTTCCGCTTGGTCTGACCTCGTTGTTCAGCAGCTGCAAAGCTATGGCATGAGGTTCGGCTCAGACATCGCCGACCTGTACAAGGATGAGAGCTCTGGTCAGTATCTTGTCCGGGACGATTCAGGCTCCATTGTTGCTTATGCCGATGACGTGGCCGACTGGCACCGCAAGAATCGCCGTATCTTTGCCAACGTCAAAAACGCTAAGACCAAGCCTATTGAGCGTTTTTTCTCCACCTTGGAGCAGATGCTTCGTGACATGTGTCTTCCTGGATTTGTCAAAGAGCTTAATCTCTCTGTTCCGGAAGAAGAAGAAGCCCGCCGTCGTCTTGAGTGGCAAAAGAAGAATGGCTACATCCTTACCTTTCAAGAATTCATTAGTGCTGTAGCCGTTGCTCTAGACCAGTACAACAACAGGAGGCACGGCTCCCTGGGTCGCTCTCCTTTGGAAGAACTTACCCTTGCAGAGCAGAACGGTTTTCGTCGCACCATGCTGAACCCCGCCGACATCGAGTACTGCTTCTTCAACCGTGCCACCGCAGTGGTAAATGGAGACCGTGTCCGCCTTATGGGACGCTACTTCGCAGGGCCGCCCCTCACCCAGGACATGGTTCTGAACAATAAAGGCTCCTTGGTAAACCTCAACAAGAAAAAGGTGGAGCTTCGCTTCAATCCAGATAACCTTGATTCCAATGTGTACGCCATAGACCCAAGGAACGGTGAGCCCATCTTGCTCCATGAGGTTAAAGGTATCGACATGTTCGACCAGCAAGCCTTCCAAGAGGAGATTGCCAACAAGCGGCGGCAGATGAAGGCTGTCACCACCGCCTTTCGAGAGCTCACCTCGAACCAGAAGGTGCTGGTGGACAATCGTTTTTCCGCCCCCTATCTTGCAGCCCAAGACGATGCTGCCAATATGGCATCCCTGAGCCGTCATGCAATGCCCTTGGATGATCTTCAGTCATCCAGCAAGCAGGAGATAGATTCTTCTTCTATAGAAGAAAAACTTTCTCAGGAGATGCGTTCCAAGCCTGCTCGTCAAGCTGTATATGCAACCCCAAGAGATCGCTACATCGCTTTGCTCAAGGCTCAGAAGAATGGTGTCAATATTAACGAGAATGATGAGGAATTCATGCTCGACTACGAGATGAACATGGATGATGATGAGCTTTTCTATATCAGCTCCATCGTATAACCCACTCAATACAGGAGGAAATTATGAGTGTCAATTTACAGAAATTTATCCAGGCTAACGGCCTGTCCATGCGTTCCGCAGCTGAGGCTGCAGGCTGCGACAAGTCTGTCATCGTCAAGGTATGCAACCAAACCTATTATGAGTGGCAACGTAAGGAAGCTGATATTATCGCCCTGTTACAAGAAAAGGGTCATACAAAAATGCCCTCCGATCAGCTTTCCATCAGTACTGATGTACTGGTAAAGACATCCAACGTGGATCGCTTCTTTCAGCTGGCAGACTCCCTTGCTGACCCAGACGGTTCTCTTACCTCTAGTCTTGGCATGGTTATCGGAACTGCCGAGCGTGGCAAGACCTATGCAGCCCGCCATTACGCCAACAAAAATCCTAATGCGGTGTACATTCAGTTTATCGAAGGCTCTAGCCGTTGTCAGGTACTTCGTTCCATCTGTTATCAGCTCACTGGTTGCCGCCCCTACAGCTTTGGAGCTTGCGTCTCTGCCCTAGAAGAAATTTCCCGCCTTGGTCGTCGACTTGTCATCGTGGATGAAGCAGACAAGTGTCCTCTTTCTATCCTGGAAATGCTCCGTGGAGTCAATGAGGTTTGCCAACTACCCTTCCTTTTTGTAGGAGAGGAAGCTCTCAAAGGTAAGATGGATGCTGTTCCTCGTCTTCGTTCCCGTGTCAGAAATCCCATAGTGGTTTTTGATCCTCTCACTATCTCTGATGTGTCTGTATACTGGAGTATGGCCGCAGGCCTGTCCCTGGATCAGGCTATGCTGGAAAAACTGTTCCGCCGTGCTCGTGCCGGATTCAGAACCCTTTCAAATGACGCTCTTGCCCTAGTACGCATCGCCAATGCATCAGGAATCAACACCATTACACCAGCCATGCTGGACACATTAGGAGCTTAATATGAATAAAAACTGGATTAAATACATTCAAACAGCCCGTCGAACCCTCAACCTTCGTGATGAGGAGTATGTATCTATTCTTTTGGG
>CALXOI010000191.1 GCA_944389965.1 uncultured Treponema sp. | reverse complement strand
CAATTGAATGAATCATTCAATTGAATCACCAAACTTTTCTTCCATTGAATCGATTGAACCTTCCATTCGGATTGCTTGCTTGCTTGCTTGCTTGCTTGTTCTGATGCTTTGACTCACTCCTATTCTCTTCATTTGCTCACGCTTTCTAGGCGATGGGTCCTGGATTCAGCTCCATGGGCGAGAGCGTTTTCATGCGCTGCGTGCGAATCATCGATCGGGTCAACATGGCCTACGTCTCCCAGTCGGCCGATGTATCCCCGTTTCCCCTTTCTCACCCGCAGGAATCCCTTCCCGACAAGCTGTTCATCTCGAGCTCCCTCGACGTGATCAGCAGCGTGATCGGGAGCATGCGCGAGCAGGCGATTCCTCTCGTGGAGAAGAGCAATCTCATCACGATGACGATGAGTTTCATGGAGGATAGCGACGATACCGTGCGTCAGAGCGCGTTCTCCATCCTCGGAGATCTCGCACAGCACTGCTTCTCCTCCATCCGTCCGCACGTGAAGCAATTCGTGATGCTCTGCGTCAAATACATGGACATCGAATACTCGCGTGTCTGCAACAACGCCATTTGGTCCCTCGGCGAGATGCTGGTCCAAGACGGCGAGGAGATCGGCGTGTACGCCGAGGCCGTGCTGCCCATGCTGATTTCGATGCTCTCCCAGCCGCGTATGCCTCCGGGCATTCGCGATAACTCCACCACGACGGTGTGTCGCTTCTGTTTGTTCGCGCCTGCCAGCGCAGTCTTCGTGAAGGATTATTTCGGCGCGCTGTGCCTCAATGTGGGCAAGCTGGCCGATAATTTGGAGAAGCAGCAGGCGGCGCGCGGGCTGTGCCAGCTGCTGAATCGCGAGCCGTCGGTGTTTCCGAGCGGATTCCCGCAGTTCGCGATGATGGTGGCGTCGTGGGGCCCGATTTCGGACTTGTCGCTGGGACAGATGCTGCTGAATGTGCTGAACGCGATGAAGGAATGCATGGGAAATGAGTGGAGAGCGTACTACGAACAGAACGTGGATCTTCGCTTCCGGCAAATTTTGCTCACCAACTTTGCCGAGAAAATAAAGAAAAACGACGAAAACACTTTTGTTGTTTTGCACCAAACAGGCAGTCATGGCCCGGCTTATTTTGAACATTATCCCAAAGAAACGGAACAATGGAAACCTGTCTGCACAACCGAAAACTTAAGCAGTTGTACCAAAGAAGAACTCATCAACGTTTATGATAATACGGTTTACTATACCAGCATATTCTTGAGTAAGATTATGGATGAATTAAACAAACTCTCAGATGAATATAATGTTGCGCTGATTTATGCCTCAGATCACGGAGAATCTCTGGGAGAAAAAGGCATCTATCTACATGCCCAACCTTATGATACAGCACCGGATTATCAAAAAGATATTCCGATGCTTATCTGGCTTCCTCAAGATTCGGCAAAAGCTTTCGGCGTCGATATTGCCTGCCTAAAAAAAGCCGCAAAAAAACCTCACTCTCATGATAACTTGTTCCATTCGGCTTTAGGTCTTGCTGGCATAAAAACCAACATTTACAACCCAAACTTAGATATTTTTGCCTCTTGCAAAAAAAATTAACAAGTGCAAATTTTTTATCAAAAAAAACTTGCAAAAATTAACGATTTATTATACATACCTACCGGAAAGTATATATGTAATTTGAATATAATAGAGGTACTATGCCAAGAAGAACCAAAGAAGAAGCCGAGCAAACAAGGCAGGATATCTTATATTCTGCATTAGATATTTTTTGCGAAAAAGGCTATTCCAAAACCACATTTGACGAGATCGCCAAGCGCATCAACCTAACCAAGGGAGCTGTATATTGGCATTTTCGCAACAAACCAGACATCATCACGGCTCTTATAACCGAAGCATTCAATCGCACAAACAACGCCATAACCGAAAAGATCCCGGAAGTAAACAATCTGGCAGATTTGCGTACACATTTTAAGTGCTTGGCAGAAATTGTGCGAGATATTCCCAATTATCGCAAGTTTTTATTTTTTATGCTGTTTCAGATGGAGTGGTCTGAATCCTTGTTTTTACATATCGGTTCCGCTGTCAAAGAGATTCGCGACTTTCCGATAAACATTATAACTCAAGCATTAACCAACTCGCAAAAAAGCGGCGAAATTTCTGAAAAAATAAACATTAATGAAACAGCTGTATGCATCTTCAGCCTATGGCAAGGAATGCTTTCTTATGCCATATGCAGAAAATCATGGGTTGATTTTCCTAAACTCTTTTTAAACGGATTTGACTTAATAATAAAAGCTCTAAAAGACGAAAGGTCAGACAATGAAACTAGGTAAAGTAAGTAATAGAAAAATTCTAAAACAAACTGCAATTTTGCTTTTATGCGTTGGTGCAGGCTGGTTTTTAAAAAGCCGTCTGACACCTCAAATGCCCATGATGGGAGCCGGTGGCGGCGACCCGTATGTGCTAGTTCAAAAAGTTCAACAACAAAATATCTCTCCCAAGAGAAGCTATATCGGTCATGTTGAAGCTATTAAATCTGTTGACTTACGCCCGCAAGTTACCGGCTATGTAGAAAAAGTATTGTTCCAAGAGGGTTCTTTAGTCAACGAAGGAGACATTTTGTTTGTCATTGAACAAAAGCGCTATATGGCAACTGTTGAACTGCGTGAAGCAGAATTAGACAGCGCAAAGGCTAACCTGGTCAGAGCCGAGAGAGACTACAAACGTCAAAAATCATTAAGCAGTCAAAACTATGCCTCCAAAGCCACTTTGGATACATCTGAGAGCAACTACCTGCAGGCCAAAGCCGCCGTTGCTCAAGCTGAAGCAAATCTGGAACTGGCCAAAATTGATATGGGTTATACCGAGATTAAAGCTCCGATAACCGGTTATATTGGTAAAGCTTTGGTAACGGAAGGTAACTATGTTAACTCCACAACCCAAAACTTGGCACGTATTGTACAAGTAGACCCGATTCGTGTTGCCTTTTCCGTTGCAGATAAGGATTTCTTGAATATGCGTGAACAACGCATGTCTCAAGGCAGCGATTCTATTAAAACAGAGATTGTTTTACCAAACGGCAAAGTCTTGGTTAATCACCTAAAATCTCGTTTTAATGACAACGAAATCAACTCAGACACAGCCACCATCGCGGTCTATGCTGAATACAACAACAAAGACAATCTTTTAATCCCCGGCAACTATGTAGACATCCGTTTGGGTAATAAAGAAGATAAAATGGCTATTCTGGTACCGCAAGCCTCAGTTGCTCAAGACAAACATGGTAACTATGTTATGGTTGTGGGTGACGACAACATTGCCTATGAAAGACGCGTTGTTATGGGAGACACCCTGGAAGATAAGCAAATTGTGTTGGATGGCTTAAAAGCCGATGAACGTGTCATCATCCAAGGCTTGCAAAAAGTAAGCAATGGCCAAAAAGTTCAAGTTGGTGAGATTGCCAACAATTCAGAAAAAGTTACTGTGGAGGGCAAATAAACAATGTTTTCCCGTATTTTCATTGAGCGCCCGCGCTTTGCGATGGTTATCTCCATCGTATTAACTCTTGCGGGTATCATTTCGGTATTTTCTTTGCCGATTGCCTTGTATCCGGAAATCACACCTCCGGAAATCGTTGTTTCCGCTTCCTATCCGGGAGCCAGCGCAGAGGTTATTGCCAAAACCGTCGGTATTCCGTTGGAAGAAGAAATCAACGGTGTTGAAGACATGTTATACATGAGCTCATCTTCAGAAAACTCATCATACCAATTAACCGTAACCTTCAAAGTCGGCGTTGACCGAGATATGGCGCAAGTTAAGGTACAAAACCGTATCCAACAAGCCCAATCCAAACTCCCGTCAGACGTTACTAGACAGGGTCTAACGGTTAAGAGCCGTTCTTCAAACATCTTAGGCTTCATCAGCTTGCTCTCACCGAACAACACTTATTCGCAACTAGAGTTGGCTGACTATGTTCAAAACAACATCAAAGATAGCCTAAGCCGTGTATCCGGTGTTGGTGAAGTAAACGTTTACTCTTCAAAGTTAAGTATGCGTGTATGGTTGGATGCAGACAAAATCACGGCATTAAACATTCCGGTAGATACTATTAAGGCAGCCATTGAAGGTCAAAACTACCAACCTTCCTTGGGTAGCATTGGCGGCATCCCCGGAGACGGCACCCAACAAATGGTTTACACCTTGCAAACTCAAGGACGTATTAATGAAGTTGAAGACTTCAAAAACATCATTGTCCGCACGGCTGAACAAGGTGGTTTGGTTTACCTTAAAGATATTGCACGCGTAGAAATCGGTGAAGAAAACTACCATGCGACATCAAAATTCAACGGCGCACCGAACGTCGCCATCGCCATCAACCAGTTGGCGGGAGCAAACGCTCTTGATGCCA
>CALXOI010000190.1 GCA_944389965.1 uncultured Treponema sp. | reverse complement strand
CTTGTACAAAGGATCGTTCCGAGGTTCATGGCAGTAATGCTAAACCGTATAAGCAAAAGGGAACTGGTCGCGCTCGTCGGGGTGATAAAAAATCACCATTGTGTAGAGGCGGCGGTGTTGTATTCGGACCGAAGCCCCGGGATTTTAGTTTTTCATTGCCTAAAAAAGTAAAACGGCTGGCAATGAAATCTATTCTGAGTTTGAAGGCTCAGAATGACAGACTGACTGTGGTTGAAGATTTTACTGTTGAAAGTGGGAAAACCAAGGATTTGGTTTCAATATTGAAGAATTTCCCGTCAGAAGGCCGAACTGTTATCATTTTGAAGGATGATGATGCAAAAATCAAACAGGCCGGACGGAATATTCCGACGGTTTCTTTCCTTTCATATAACAGACTTCGTGCTCATGATCTTTTTTATGGAAGAAAAGTTATCTTGCTTGAGTCTGCAGCAAAAAATCTGTCTGGTTTTTATAGCGAGGAGGCAGAATAATGATATACGAAGATATCCTTATCGAGCCTGTGCTGTCCGAAAAAGCAACATTATTGCGGGAACAGGGAAAATATGTGTTTAAGGTCAACCCTGCTGCTGATAAGATTCAGATTAAAGAAGCGGTTCGCAAGTTGTTCAATGTAAAAGTTGTCGGATGTACCGTAATGAATGTGGGTGGAAAGACGAAACGTGTCCGCTATCGGGCAGGTAAAACTTCCAGTTGGAAAAAAGCTGTCGTCAAGCTTGCGCCTGGCGAAACAATCAAGGTGTTCGAAGGCGCTTAAGCCTTTCGGACTTGTTGGAATTAAGGGGAACCAATAATTATGGCTCTTAAAATGTATAAGCCGATAACCGCAGGTACCCGGACCCGGATTGATCTGCGGAGAGACGAATTAACGACCGACAGACCTGAAAAGGGTTTGACACATGGTCGTAAGGCGCGCGGTGGCCGTGGTGCAGGGGGACGTATTTCAGTACGTCACCAAGGTGGTGGCCATAAGCGTAAATTCCGCGATATTGATTTTAAACGTGATAAACATGGTATTCCTGGTACAGTGAAAACTATTGAGTATGATCCGAACCGGAGTGCTAATATTGCGTTGGTTTTTTATGCGGATGGAGACAAGCGGTATATTATCGCTCCTAAGGGATTGACTGTAGGTCAGAAAATTATGTCTGGTGAAAATGCCGCTCCGGTCGTGGGCAACGCATTGCCCTTGGAAGCTATTCCGGTTGGTTTTACTGTACATAATATTGAATTGACACTTGGTCGTGGCGGGCAGTTGGTCCGTTCAGCCGGAGCCAGTGCATTGGTCGCAGCAAAAGAAGGTGAATATGTTACTATTCGGTTGCCTTCAAGCGAAATGCGGCGGATTCACGGTAAATGTTACGCAACAATTGGTGTTGTTGGAAACGAAGACCGGATGAACACACAACTTGGTAAAGCCGGACGCAATAGGTGGCGTGGTGTTAGACCTACGGTTCGTGGTATGGCAATGAACCCTGTGGATCATCCGCTTGGTGGAGGTGAAGGTGCTGGTAAAGGACGTAATCCGGTTACTCCTTGGGGACAGCCCTGTCGAGGATACAAGACCCGCAACAAGCGGAAGGTGTCGAGCAATTTTATTGTTTCGCGCCGGAAGAAGTAGCAGGATAGGAGAAAACCGTGTCAAGATCTGTTAAGAAAGGTCCTTTTATTGAAAAGAGCTTGTATAAAAAGGTTCTTGAAATGAACAAAGCTGCGGATAGAAAAATGATTAAAACGTATTCGCGCTGTTCTACAATTATACCTGAAATGGTAGGTAATACTATTTCTGTGTATAACGGTAAATCATGGGTTCCGGTATATATTACTGAAAACCTTGTTGGTCACAAGTTAGGTGAGTTTGCGCCCACCCGTATCTTCCGTGGCCATGCTGGTTCTGATAAAAAGGCTGGGAAATAGGTGGATATGATGGCTGAAAAAACTGGATATAGAGCCGTTACGAAATTTCTGATTGCATCACCTACTAAGGTTCGTCCTGTAGCAAATGTAGTTAAGCAGAAAACCTGTTCAGAGGCTATGGCTATTCTTGAGAATATGCCGCAAAAAGGTGCAAAGTTAATCCGCGGAACAATGAAATCTGCAATTGCAAATGCACTGTATGCAAATAAGAAACTTGATGAAGATATGCTGTACGTAAAGGAAATTCGTATTGACGAAGGACCTCGTCTGAAGCGTGTATGGTTCCGTGCTCGCGGCCGGGCAGACATGCTTTTGAAACGTATGTGTCATATTACCGTCGTAGTCGATGAAAAGGCGGGGGAATAAGATGGGTCAGAAAGTTAATCCTATCGGATTGCGGCTTGGTGTAAACAAAACCTGGCAGTCTCGCTGGTATGCAGATTCCCGCGAATATGCGGATCTGGTACTTGAAGACATCAAAATCAGGAAGATGATTGATGCTCTGCCGGAATGTAAGAATGCCGATATTGCTGAAATTGAAATTATTCGCCATCCACAGCGGGTGACAATTGTAATTCACACAGCCCGTCCGGGTGTTATTATCGGTGTTAAAGGCGCCAATATCGAAAAAATTGGTGTAGAGATTCAGAAGCATTTGACCAAAAAAGTTCAGATAAAGATTAAAGAAATCAAACGGGCTGAAGTCAATGCGTCTTTGATTGCGCAAAATGTTGCACGGCAGCTTGCCAATCGCGGTTCTTTCCGCAAGGCACTGAAACAGGCTTCTGGAAATGCAATGAAAGCTGGATCTCAGGGTGTAAAAATCCGTATCAGCGGTCGCCTTGGTGGTGCTGAAATGTCCCGTACAGAAGAGCACAAGGAAGGACGTGTTCCTCTCCATACTCTCCGTGCGGATATTGATTACGGTTTTGCGGAAGCACACACAACATTTGGGAAAATCGGTGTTAAAGTGTGGGTTTATAATGGAATGATGTACAGTCACGAGCAAAATGAAGATGCGGGTCAGTTGGTAAAGAAGACACGCCGTGAACGCCCTGATCGTACTGAACGCGCACCCCGTGGGGAGCGTGGCGCTAAGGCTTCAAGGAGTTAGTGATGGCACTTGCACCGAAAAGAGTTATGCACCGTAAAGTGCAGCGCAGTAGAATCAAGGGATTTGCCACCCGGTCAAATAATATTGATTTTGGTGATATTGCACTAGTTGCAATGGAGCCCATTTGGTTGTCTGCCCGGCATATTGAGGCTGCCCGTGTTGCGCTAAATCGTAAAATCAATCGTAAGGGACAGGTTTGGATTCGTGTTTTTCCGGATAAACCTATCTCAAAGAAACCTGCCGAAACCCGTATGGGTAAAGGAAAGGGGGCTCCGGAATTCTGGGCTGCTGTTATAAAACCGGGTCAGATTCTGTTTGAGATTGGTGGAGTTGATTTGGAATTGGCGGAAAGTGCTATGCAGTTGGCAAGCAGTAAACTGCCGATTAAAACGAAGATTGCGTTCCGGCCGACGATTGATTAAGGAGTAAATGATGGCGAAGAAAAAAGAAAAAGAACTGTCATATTCCGAATTAATTGTAAAGCGGAACGAAATGAAGAAGAAATACATGGATCTCCGGTTCCAAATGGTAATCGGTCATGTAGATAACCCCATGCAGAAGCGTACCATGCGGCGTGAAATTGCCCGTATGAATACGTTGATCCGGCAAAAAGAAATTGCCGGACAGGATAAGTAGGAGCTGACCCGTGGAAGAACAGGTTGTTCAGACTAATAAAGCTGGAAAACGTTCATTTGTTGGTATCGTTACGAGCGATAAAATGAACAAGACAATTGTTGTTTCTGTTACAACAAAGAAATTACACCGGCTTTATAAAAAATATGTTACGCGCGTCAAGAAATGCAAGGCACACGACGAACTGAATGATGCACATATTGGTGATAAAGTTCGGATTGTCGAGTGCCGTCCACTCAGCAAAGAAAAATGCTGGCGTCTTGCTGAAATTATTGAACGGGCAAGATAAATTAAAGGAGCTGGTAAATGATTCAGATGCAAACAAATTTGAACGTTGCAGATAACTCCGGTGCAAAGCTCGTTCAGTGTATTAAAGTAATCGGTGGTTCCCACCGCCGGTATGCAAGTATTGGCGATATAATTGTGGTAGCTGTCAAGGATGCACTTCCTACATCTACTATTAAAAAGGGCTCGATTGAAAAAGCAGTAATCGTGCGTATTTCTAAAGAATACCGTCGTCCTGATGGAACTTATATTCGTTTTGATGACAACGCTTGTGTTATCATAGACTCGAATAAGAATCCTAAAGGGAAGCGTATTTTTGGTCCTGTAGCCCGTGAACTCCGTGATATGGATTATATGAAAATCGTATCACTTGCACCGGAAGTTCTGTAAGGAGTCTTGAATAATGAACAAAAAATTCAAAATCCGCAAGGACGATATGGTTGAAATTATTGCCGGAAAGGACAAAGGAAAACGAGGTTCTGTTGTCCGTATTATCAGCAGCAAAGACAGGGTTATTGTTTCTGGCTGTAATATTGTTAAAAAGGCAATGAAAAAACGGAATGCCCAAGATCACGGCGGTATCGCTGAGGTTGAGGCTCCGCTTCATATTTCTAATGTAGCGATTGTATGCAAAAAGTGCGGTCCTACAAGAATTGGATATAAACTCGACGGCGACAAAAAAACTCGCGTCTGCCGTAAATGTGGAGACACACTGTAATGAGTAATTATGTACCCCGGCTTAAGAAAGTCTATAAAGACACTATTGCCCCCGAGTTATTTAAAGAACTCGGCTATAAATCTGTTATGCAGATTCCTGCAATTAAGAAAATTGTAGTGAGCATGGGCGTTGGTGAAGCACTCGCAAATAAGAAACTCCTTGATGCCGCAGTTACTGATATTACGGCTATAACCGGTCAGAAAGCTGTTAAAACCAAGGCAAAGAAAAGTATTGCGAACTTCAAATTGCGTCAAGGTAATGAAGTGGGTGTTATGGTAACACTGCGCGGTGCCCAGATGTATGAATTTTTAGATCGTCTGATTAATGTTGCACTGCCTCGTGTTAAGGATTTCCGCGGAATTAAATCTTCTGGATTTGATGGACACGGAAACTTTTCTCTTGGTATTACAGAGCAGATTATTTTCCCTGAAATTGATTTCGATAAAATCGAGCGGGTTGCAGGTTTGAATATTGCTATTGTAACAAGTGCGGAAACTGATAGTGATGCCCGTGCTTTACTTACCAAGTTTGGAATGCCTTTCAGGAAGTAAGTGAGGAAGTATGGCCAAGAAATCAATGATTATTAAGGCGGCTCGCACTCCGAAATACAGTACCCGGCAGTACAACCGGTGTCAGATTTGCGGTCGTCCCCGTGGGTATTTGCGAAAATACAAGATGTGTCGTCTGTGTTTCCGTAAATTAGCAAGTGAAGGCCTGTTGCCGGGCGTTACAAAATCCAGCTGGTAGAGGTAGGAGTAGATAATGAGCGTTTCAGACCCCATCGCAGATATGCTGACAAAGGTTAGGAATGCGGCAATGGCCCGCCACGAAAAGGTTGATGTTCCTGCATCAAAGCTGAAGTTGGAAATCGTGAAAATCCTGAAAACCGAAGGGTATATCAAAAATTTTAAAAAGGTAAATCAGGACGGATTGAATTGTATCCGTATTTTCTTGAAATATGACGACGCAAATGAATCGGTCATTCACGGACTCCGTAAGGTCTCCACTCCCGGTCGGCGTGTATATTCAGGATATAAAGATCTGCCCCGTGTCCATAATGGATATGGTACAGTTATTGTGTCCACCAGTCATGGTGTGACAACAGGTAAAAAAGCTGCTGAAAAAATGGTTGGCGGCGAATTAATTTGTACTGTCTGGTAAGGAGGGAATATGTCTCGTATTGGAAAAATTCCTGTTGCCGTGCCGGCAGGTGTCAAAGTAAATGTTCAGCCTGCGCTGATTGAGGTAGAAGGTCCTAAGGGTAAATTATCCCAGCATTATACTCCCAATGTTACTGTGGAAGTGCAGGATGGTGCCGTTGTTGTCTCTCCGGTTGATGCTTCAAAAGCAGCAAATGCAGCCCAAGGATTATATCGGAATTTAATCCATAATATGGTTGTCGGCGTTTCCAGTGGATTTTCAAAAAGTCTGGTTATAAATGGCGTCGGTTTCCGTGCGGAAGTTCAGGGTAATCTTTTGGTAATGAACTTGGGATATTCTACAGATTTTATTGCTATGATTCCCGATGGATTGACTGTGGTTGCAGACGGACAGGGCAAAGTAACTGTATCCGGTATCGATAAACAGGCTGTGGGTGAATTCTGTGCACAGATTCGTAAACTCCGGAAGCCAGAACCTTATAAAGGTAAAGGTATCCGGTATGAAACAGAAAACATCAGAAGGAAGGTCGGTAAATCCGGCGTCAAATAAGGATAGGGCGATATGTTCAGAAAACTTAATGACAAAGACAGAAAACGGCTCAAGAGGAAGATTCATATTCGTAAGCGTGTTTCCGGAACAGCTGAACGTCCCCGCATGACTGTGACCCGCAGCAACTGTAATTTGTATGTGCAGGTCATTGACGATGTTGCAGGTAGAACTTTGGCGGCTATTTCAACATTGGAAAAGGAATTTGCTTCCCTGAAGCCGAATAAAGATGGTGCGGAAAAATTAGGTGAAGCAATGGGTAAACGTCTTGTGGATAAGAATATTAAAACTGTGGTATTTGACCGCAATGGGTATTTATATCACGGTGTGGTTAAAGCCCTTGCTGACGGTACCCGTAAAGCCGGGATTGAATTCTAGGAGAGGCTATGGAACACCAGAAAAATTTTGATAGAGATCAGCCGAAAGAATTCGTTGAAAAACTGATTAAGTTGAACCGTACTGCAAAAGTAGTAAAAGGTGGACGTAGGTTTTCTTTTTCAGCGTTGACTGTTGTCGGGGATCAAAAAGGAAGAGTTGGTTTTGGATTCGGTAAAGCCAATGATGTTACAGAAGCAATCAAGAAGAGTATTGATAAAGCAAAGCGTAATCTGGTGATGGTACCTATTAAAAATGGTACCATTCCCCATGATATTCTTGGAACATATAAAAGTTCTTCCGTTTTGCTGAAGCCGGCCTGTTCCGGAACCGGTATTATTGCCGGTGGTCCGGTTCGTGCGGTTCTTGAAGCGGCGGGGGCGACAGATGTTCTTGCAAAATCACTCGGTTCAAATACATCGGTAAATGTTGTCCGTGCAACTTTTGATGCTGTAACTAATTTGATGGATGCCCGTACCGTAGCAAAGAACAGGGGTAAAACTCTGAAAGATTTGTGGGGGTAAAATATGGCTAAGAAAGTAAGAATAACATTGGTCCGGAGTACTATCGGACAGAAACCTGCAAAACGGGCAACTGTCCGGAGTCTTGGTTTGAAAAAAATTAATTCGGTGGTGGAACATGATGCAACACCCGCTGTCCTTGGTATGGCAAAGGCTGTTGCGCATTTGGTTAAAGTTGAGGAGTTGAACTGATGTCGGAATTTATTCTCAATGCGCCAGCCGGTGCAAATAAGAAAAAGAAAATTGTTGGTCGCGGTTCTTCTTCCGGCCGGGGAACTACTGCCGGTCGTGGGAATAAGGGACAGCAGTCCCGTTCCGGTGGCAAAGTCTATGTCGGTTTTGAAGGCGGACAGATGCCGTTGTTCCGGCGTATCGCTCACCGGGGATTCTCGAATTATCCGTTCCGCAAAGAATACAATATTGTTAACCTTTGTGATTTGGAAGTAAAATTTACCGATGGTGAGACCGTCAGCAAAGAAACGCTGGTTTGCAAAGGACTTGTGAATAAGCTGGATAAACCGGTGAAAATTCTCGGTAATGGTGATATTTCAAAAAAGCTCACTGTGGCTGTGGATAAAATTTCTACTTCTGCAAAAGAGAAGATTGAAAAAGCGGGCGGAACAGTAACTGTTACCAACGAGTAAACGGAGCGTAGTACAGCATGGCAAACAATTCTATTGTAAATATGTTTAAAGTAAAAGAACTCCGGGAACGGGTATTTTTTACTTTTATTGTGCTCGCTGTTTTCCGTCTTGGTAGTGTGCTTACTATTCCAGGTATTAATCCGCAGGCATTGACGTCTTATTTTGATTCTCTAACACGCGGAAATGCGTTTGTTGATTATATGGACTTCTTTGCCGGCGGTGCTTTCTCAAATTTTTCTGTGTTTATGCTTGGTGTTATGCCGTACATTTCAACACAGATTATTATGCAGCTTGCTTTGATTATCTTTCCGTCGTTAAAACGGATTGCTCAAGAAGATGGAGGGCAGAAAAAGGTTCAGGCATGGACACGGATTGGTACAGTTTTTGTCTGTTTGATTCAGTCTTTGGCTGTTACAGTTTATGCATCCAGCATTCCGGGGGCAATTGTTTTAGAAAACCAGATTGCATTTAAAATGCTTGCCATGTTGACTGTTACAACTGGAACAATGGTTACCATCTGGCTGGGCGAACAGATAACTGCTCGGGGTATCGGTAACGGTATTTCTATGTTGATTTTTGCCGGTATAGTTGCTCGTCTGCCATCTGCAGTGTGGGAATTAGGGCGGATGGTTTCAAATGGAGAAATCAATATTGTGTTCGTCCTGGTAGTTGTAATCATGTTTGTTGCAATTATTGCGCTTGTTGTATACGAGCAACAGGGACAGCGGAAAATTCCTGTTCACTATGCTAAACGGGTTGTCGGACGGAAAATATACGGAGGGCAGAGTACCTATATTCCATTTAAAATTAATCCATCTGGAGTTATTCCGGTAATTTTTGCTTCTTCGTTTCTTCAGTTTCCACTCCAGATTGCGACCGGACTTGGTCCAAATGTCCGTTGGTTAAACAGACTTGCGACATTTTTATCGCCATCGGGTTTATGGTATAATATCTTTTTGGTACTGTTGATTGTCTTTTTTGCATATTTCTATACACAGGTAACACTGAACCCCACGGAAATTGCAAAGAACATTCGGGAAAACGGCGGCTCAATTCCCGGAATTCGGACAGACAAAACAGAGGAATTTTTACAGCGGGTTCTGAACCGGCTCGTGCTGCCCGGTTCTCTGTATCTTGCGGTAATTGCTGTTCTGCCGACTATTATCCAGACTCTGTTCGGATTTCCCCAGTCGATTTCCATGTTGATGGGGGGAACGTCTTTGTTGATTTTGGTCGGTGTGGATCTTGATACTATGAGTCAGGTTGAAGCATTGTTGAAAATGCATCATCACGACGGATTGGTAAAGAAAGGAAAGATTCGTTCACGGAATCTGTAGATTTTTGTAGTAAAGGTATAGAATAAAAGAGGGAAATTATGTTATAATCGCAAAACTGGATTGTAATCATTGTGATTTGCTAGGATCCGGTTACGGTTATATCATATTCCCAAGGGGGTTTTTATGAAAGTACGAACCAGCGTAAAGCCCATTTGTGATAAATGCAAGGTAATCAAACGGTGTGGTATTGTCCGCATCATTTGTTCAAATCCCAAGCATAAACAAAGACAGGGCTGAGGAGTAACAGATGGCTCGAATTGCGGGAGTTGACCTCCCTAATAAGCATGTCAATATTGCATTGACATATATTTATGGCATTGGACGGTCTTCGGCAAATGAAATATGCAGGAAGACAAAAATCAATCCGGATGTATTGATTAATGATTTGTCCCAGGATGAATTGGCTTCTCTGCGTGCTGTGATTGACGGAGAGTATAAGGTGGAAGGCCGGCTTCGTTCAGAAATCGGTTTGAATATTAAACGCCTTATGGATATCGGTTGTTACAGGGGTCTCCGGCATAGAAAAGGGCTTCCGGTTCGTGGTCAGAGAACTCGTACCAATTCCCGTACCCGCAAAGGTAAGAAAAAGACCGTTGCCGGTAAGAAAAAATAGGGTGGAGGTAAACTAACGTGGCAACCGTAAAAAAACGGAAAGAAAAGAAAAGTGTTTATGAAGGGAATGTATATATTCAGGCAACTTTCAATAACACAATTGTAACAATTACTGATATGCAGGGTAATGCATTGTCTTGGGCTTCTTCCGGCGGACTGGGATTCCGTGGGGCGAAAAAGTCTACACCTTTTGCAGCTCAGTCTGTTGCGGAAACGGCTGTGCAGAAAGCAGCAAGTTATGGTTTGCGTGAAGTTCATGTGTTTGTAAAGGGACCGGGTGTTGGGCGTGAATCTGCTGTTCGTTCTCTCGGTGCGCTCGGGTTAAAGGTGAAGTCTATTTCAGATGTTACGCCGATTCCCCATAATGGATGCCGTCCGCGTAAAACACGCCGTATGTAAAGGAGAACAGGTAGAATGGCAAGATATACAGGTCCTGTGTGCAGACTGTGCAGAACAGAACAGAAAAAACTGTGTTTAAAAGGTGACCGTTGCAATAGCGATAAATGCCCGATTAACAAGAAGCGTGGTGCGCCTGGAAAAGATCCGAAAGCCCGTGCAGGAAAAAAAAGTGAATACGGTATACAGCTTCGTGAGAAACAGAAGATAAAACGTATTTACGGTATGTTGGAAAAGCAGTTTCATTTAACCTTTGAACGCGCCCAGCGTATGAGTGGCGTAACAGGTGAAAATTTGATACGGCTTTTAGAATGCCGGTTGGATAATGTAGTTTACAGACTTCATTTTGCAACAAGCCGGACACAGGCACGGCAGATTGTATTACATGGTCACATTTTAGTTAATGGTAAAGTTGTAAATATTCCCAGCTATGAAGTAAAACCGGGTGATACAATTGAAGTCAAAGAAAGCAGCAAGAAATTAACAGTTATTTTAGATGCGTTAAAAGAAGTATCCAAATCTGGAAATATGCCGTGGGTTAATATTGATGTTGATGCCATGAAAGGTACTTTTTCAGCATATCCCCGCCGGGAGGAAGTAACTGATCTTGTAGATATTAAAGAACAGCTCGTAGTTGAGCTCTATTCTAAGTAAGAGGAGTTCCGATGGCCCGCAAAAATCTACTGAAAGGTTTCAAAAAACCGAAGGGGATTACATTTGAACAGCTGGATACAAATCCTGATTACGGGAAGTTTTCTGCTTATCCGTTTGAAACAGGATTCGGAACAACGGTTGGTAATACATTACGAAGAGTGTTGTTGTCTTCAATTCAGGGATATGCGATTACATCCGTCCGTATTACATCCTACGATTCTGATAATGTTCCACACGTTATATCCAGCGAGTTTGAAACGATACCAAATGTTGTTGAAGACACATTGGAAGTTTTGAACAGTTTAAAGCAAATACGTTTGCGGCTGCCCGGAGACGCTGAGCAGGAAACATTCCTTTTTGAGTTTAAGGGACCTGGAACGATTAAAAGCGATGATTTCCAGCGTGAAAACCTTGATATCTTGTCGAAAGATATGCTGATTTTCACAATGATGGAAAATGCTCGTGTTGAATTTGAAATTCAGGTTGATCTTGGACGTGGTTATGTTCCTGCTGAAGTAAATGAGCATTATATCGAAGTTGTTGGTACAATTCCGATGGATGCAATTTTTACCCCTATCCCGAAGGTTAAATATAGTATAGAACCTTGTCGTGTAGGACAGCGCAACGACTACGACAAACTCGTTATCGAAATCTGGACAGACGGTACGATTTCTCCTGAAGACGCACTTGCTGAAGCCGCAAAAATTGCAAAAGAACATTTTGCAATTTTTATTAATTTCAATGACAGCGAAATTGGTCACGATGGAGATTTGGATGAAGGTGATGAGAGAATCCGCCAGCTTCTAAATACTTCTGTTGATGAGTTGGAGTTGTCAGTCCGGTCTTCAAATTGTCTTAAAAATGCAAGTATCCGTACTATCGGGGAATTGACCAAGAAGACAGAAGATGATATTGCCAAAACACGTAACTTTGGTAAGAAAAGTCTGACTGAGATTAAAGAAAAACTGTTAGAGTGGAATCTTAGTCTTGGTATGACTGATTACAGTCATCTGAAGGATGCTGTTAATTTATCAAAGAAAAAGGATGAATCTGATGAATCATAAGAATGGATTTAACCCTCTTTCCCGGACAACCGCACATCGTCGTGCTATGTCCCGGAATATGGTGACGTCGCTCTTTCGCTATGAGCGGATTACTACAACTAAAGCGAAGGCTCTTGAAGTCCGTAAGGCAGCGGAAAAGTTGATTACCCGCAGTAAAGTTGATACGGTTCATAACCGTCGTCAGGCCGCCCGGTATATTCAGGATGAAACAATTCTGGCAAAATTATTTACTGATATTGGCCCCCGCATGAAAGACCGTGCCGGTGGATATACACGGGTTCTCAAACTGGGCTTTCGGCAGGGAGATGCGGCCGATATGGTAATACTGGAATTGGTTGATTACAAATTAGAGTCTGAAGCAAAATCAGATAAAAAAGACGCCAAGTCAAAAGCGACATCTGATAAAAAAGCTTCGTCTGCAAAGGGAAAAGCCAAGTCAAAGGCTGGAGCTTCTGCGGCAAAAGCAGCCAAAGCTTCTGAATAATTTTGTGGAGTAATCCGCAGAGGAGTTAAGATGTCAAAGTCACATCGCGGTAAAGGAATTCTTGAGCTTGCAGCACATGGTCGGGGGATTTGTGGCCGGTGTAAGAAAGACAGCATTAAAGTCCTGTATGAACAGGAAATTGATGGGCAGAAAACAAAGATATGTAAATTTTGTAAAGCTGCTATCAAGAATGGAAAATCTGTCTGAGTTATATGACAGAGTAGGCCGTCCGTAGAACAGGACGGCTTTTTTATTAAGTGATAGACAATTTTATTAAATTTTATTAAAATATACTGTAAAATAAATTGGAGGTTTATATGAGAAGTCTGAAAAAGACTGCGGAAATTGTATGTGTCGCATTGCTTTGTCTTGGGGGTGTGTTTACAGGGTGTTCAAAGGATTCTGGCGATACAATTAAAATTGGCGGAATCTTTCCCCTGTCTGGTGAGGTTGCTGTTTATGGTACTGAGTGCCGGAATGGTATTATGCTTGCAATTGATGAAATCAATGCTGCTGGTGGTGTAAATGGCAAACAACTGGAGCTGGTTGGCGAGGATGATGAGGGTAGTCCTGAAAAATCCGTGAATGTTTATAAAAAGCTTGTTACTAAAGACAATTGTGATGTAATTATTGGTTCTTTAACATCTGGTTGTACTGCAGCTATTTCTTCATTGGCACAGGCTCAAAAGGTTTTGTTGCTGGCTCCGGCCGCAACATTGACCAGTATTACTGAAGCCGGTGACTATGTATTCCGCGCCTGTTTTATTGATCCATTCCAGGGAACTGTCGGTGGTAAATTCTCCCGGGAAACCCTTGGTGCAAGCCGTGCTGCGGTTTTGTATGACATTGGTAATGATTATTCCATCGGATTATATGAAAATTTTAAGGTTGCATTTGAACAGGGCGGAGGAACGGTTGTTGCTGCAGAGTCATACAGTACCGGTGATAAAGATTTTAATGCTCAGCTGACAAAAATTAAGACAGCAAATCCCGATGTTGTTTATTTGCCGGATTATTATGCTACCGTTGCGTTGATCGTAAAACAGTTGCGTGCTCAAGGTATCAATACTCCGATTGTTGGTGCTGATGGATGGGATGGAATTATTGACAATGCAGGTGATGAAGTCTTGAACGGTTTCTATTCAAATCACTATGCTGCCGATTCTACTGATTCACGGGTTGTTACCTTTGTAAAATCTTATGAAGAAAAATATGGTTCTACACCGGTATCTTTTGCTGCCCTTGGGTATGACTGCGTGTATCTGCTGAAAGATGCCATGGTTGCATCCGGTGCGACAGATGCAACATCTCTGAAAGATGCACTGATGAAGACAAACGGTTCGTATGTTACCGGAAATCTTACATTCGATGAAAACAGAAATCCGGTTAAATCTGCTGTTATGTTGGAAATTGTAAAGCAGGATGGTAAGTTGGTTCCTGTATACAAGTCAACCGTTAATCCGTAACAAAACAGTATTCGCAATTTAATAAATAAAAATACCAGGTTATTGAAGTATGCCAATTCATTGGATATTTCAATTGCCGGAACAAAGAGGACTTGGTTCTGCACAGGCAGACCCAAGTCCTTTTATTTTTAATTCTATCTGTATGCTGCCACAATCACGGTATTTAGTCGCGTTTTTTAGTTCAACGTAACATGGTTGCCGGTCTGTAATAGATAAGGTAGAATAAGTTTCGCAAAAACAAAAAGAGACATGGTTTGCAGAACTCTGGTAGAATGAAGTTGTGACACTACTCATTCTGAAAGGAGACAACAAACCATGTCAGAGAAGATTGTACAGCTAAACGAGGAAGTAATAAAGGGGCAGCTGAAGGAGTTGGTACGAGATAGCGTGGAGGAGACGCTCAATGAACTGCTGGAGGCCGTGGGCGAGGTATTCCCCAAAGCTACATATCAGCGGTGTACCGTCCACTTTTACCGCAATGTGTTTTCAGTCACGCCACGCTCCAAGGTAAAGATTGTGGCCAAGATGCTCAAGGCAATTCACGCCCAAGAGAGCAAGAAAGCAGCCAGGCAGAA
>CALXOI010000189.1 GCA_944389965.1 uncultured Treponema sp. | reverse complement strand
AATAAAGAAAGTTTTAATCTGCCGAAGACTGTTGTTACCCGTGAATATCCTGCTGATTGGAAAATTGGTGATGATCCCTATTATCCGGTAAACGATAACAGAAATTCAGACTTATATAACAAATATAGAGAACTTGCAGCCAGAGAAAAAAAAGTAATATTTGGCGGTAGACTGGGTATGTATAAGTATTTTGATATGGATGATACGATTGCTGCCGCATGGGAATTAGAGAAAGTTTTATAATTTGTTTATATCAAATAGTGTGTCTGTTAAGTCTTATATTACAGAAAAATATATTCAACAGAAAATTAACCGCTTAATACAATAACACACTCATATTAGGAAATCAAAATGACACAGCCTGTTTTCTCAATCATTACGCCTATGTATAAAGGCGCGTCTTTAGTTGCTGCTACTATCAAGTCCGTTATCGCTCAGGAATTTCCTGATTGGGAAATGATTATAGTTGATGACTGTTCCCCTGACAATGGAGAAGGTGCTGCCGTAGTACAATCTTATGCGGATAAAGACAACCGTATCAAATTGATTCGTTCAAAGGAGAACAGAGGTTCTTCAGGTGCAAGAAATCAGGCTATGGATGTTGCTGTGGGGCGGTATTATGCTTTTTTGGACAGCGATGATATATGGCATCCTGATTATCTTTCTACGATGAAAAGGCATATTGAAGAAAACAAGGATGAAACCGTTGCAATTTATTTTGCGTCGTATAGAAGGATGAATAGTGCCTGTGACCGTGAATTGTTGTCCCCCTATGTTTTTGAGGGAAAGCGTACATTTAAACAGCTTTTAAGACATTGTCCGATTTTCCCTTCTGTTGCAATTGTTGATACAGAAAAATTACCTGAAAAAATACGGTTTAATGAAGCGTTGAAGGCTCTTCGTGATGACTATGCTTACTGGCTTGATATCATGAAAAATGGTCTGTGTGCAATGGGGTATAAAGATGTTTTAGGCGATTATAGAATGCGTGATGATTCCATGACGGCATCTAAAACAAAAATGATAAAACCCCAGTGGAATATATATCGAAAAGTATTAAAGATGAATCTTTTATCTTCAGTATGGTATTTATTTTGTTGGGGAACAAATGGAATTTTGAAGTATAAAAAAATTTAAAATTATTTTATTTATAATGAAGCTACATCTTTTGAGATGGTTGATTTATATGTTATTCATACAACAATAAATTGTATGAATAATTTAAGCCTTCTTCTAAAACCGCAGTCTTTGTATAAATTAAAGGTTGCGGTTTTTCTTTTTTTTATACTATGTAAAATAAAAAAACGAAGATATGTTTATAACTTAATAAGTTAGCAGAAAGTTTTTAATTTATAGAAGGAATTGTTTAGTTTTTTTGAGAAGGATTGAAGATAGTGTACAATAAAGTTCGCAAAAAGGAGTAGAAAAAAGCCATTGAAAAATTCAAAATGTTAATTAGGAACAAACAAAAGGATAAGACAATGGCTAAGAGAGAAGATACAATTCGTGCAAAGTATGTAAATGCCAGGGCAGAAGTTTGTAAGGATATTGTGCTAAAAGCAATTTCTAATGGCAGTCTGAATAGAAATATCATATAGGTATGAATATGGTATTTTTTTTGCCAAATAGCCAAATAAAAATAAGCCAAATCACCGAATATATTTTTGCCAAATCGCCAAATATATGATAGAATCAGTATGTTATGAAAAAATATAAATCTAGAATTACAGATGCCTTGATTGAAAGAAAACTAAAAGGGAAGGGTGCAATTTTAATCGAAGGACCAAAATGGTGCGGAAAAACAACAACAGCAGAACAGTTCGCTAAAAGTATCTTATATATGTCAAAGCCGGAAGATGTTCAATCAAATCTCATGATGGCAGAAATAGATCCATCGAAACTCCTGAAAGGAGAAACGCCTCGTCTTATAGATGAATGGCAGATTGCACCCAAATTATGGGATGCAGTAAGATTTGAAGTTGACCACCGAGACAATATGGGGCATTTCATTCTTACAGGGTCTGCCGTTCCTCCTAAAAATGACGAAATATTTCATACAGGAACAGGGCGTTTTGCATGGATAAAAATGAGACCGATGTCTTTGTTTGAATCTCTGGAATCAACAGGAGAAGTAAGCCTTAGAGAATTATTTAATCAGCCGTCTCAACTTAATGGAGAAAATAAACTTGATATAGACGATCTCGCCTTCTTAATTTGTAGAGGAGGGTGGCCAGGGGCTATTGATATGGATAAGGATATAGCTCTTGATCAAGCTTTTGATTATTACACAGCAATTGTAAATACGGATATTTCTAGAGCAGATAATGTAAAAAGAGACCCTGAAAGGACAAAGCGACTAATGAGATCCTATGCAAGAAATCAAGGGGCTCAAACAGCATACACAGTAATCAGAGATGATATTGTAGCAAATGATTCTGAATCATTGACGGAAGATACTGTTTATGCCTATACAAATGCTTTGAGAAAAATATTTGTAATTGAAGATATGCCAGCCTGGAATCCCAATCTTCGTTCAAAAACAGCAATCAGAACTTCCGATACGAGATATTTCATAGACCCTTCAATTGCAACAGCAAGTCTTGGTTTGGGACCAGAAGAGCTTATAAAGGATCTTAATACAATGGGTTTATTCTTTGAAACCATGTGTGTAAGGGATTTGAGAGTTTACGCAGAAAGCATTGACGGTCAGGTGTACCATTACAGAGATAAATCCGGTCTGGAATGTGACACAGTTATCCATCTGAGAAACGGTTCCTTTGGTTTAATTGAAATCAAATTGGGAGGAGATAAGCTGATTGAAGAAGGCGCTGAAACCCTCAAAGCATTCAGAGATAAAATTGATACAACTAAAATGAAAACACCTTCCTTTCTGATGGTTGTTACTGGAACAGGAAGATATGCTTACAGACGAGAAGACGGCGTTTACGTTGTTCCTATCGGTTGTTTGAAAAACTAAAAGCAATAGTGCATTACTTGGTACTATTATTTTATATTGCTATATGTAAACGTGTTTATTATAGGAGCCTAGAAAACATAAAAATTCTATTCAATTGAGAATTAATTTGGATAATTTAGGATGGAACAAAAAAGGCTAGTAACGATTATTAAAATGATCTGATGAAGTATTAAGGTGAGTAAAAAGCGCGATTAAACCCATATAAGTGACCTGTAAAAATTTTCTGTGTAAATGGCTGACAAATATGATACTCTACAAGGAGGAGTACAATGTTGGCCAAGAAAAAAGAAAAAGATGTCATCGACCGGATGCTGGATCAAATTGATTTCCATGAGATGACAGCAGAAGAATTAGCAGGGGAAAACGGTTTGCTCAAACAACTGACAAGCCGTTTTTACTCCAGAGCTTTGGATGCCGAAATGGACGAACATTTGGGCTATAAAAAAATGACAATGCCGGTGACAATTCCGGAAACAGCCGGAACGGTTATACAACAAAAACTGTTATAACCGAGGACAATGACACCATAGAGATTCAGGTGCCGCACGACAGAAACAGTACCTTTGATCCGGTTATCATTCCCAAACATGAAAAACGGACTCCGCTTTTCAACGACCAGATTATTTCGATGTATTCATTCGGAATGAGTACCCGTGATATACAGCGTCATCTGCAGCAGGTTTACGGAGTTGAAGTGTCGCCGCCAATCCG
>CALXOI010000188.1 GCA_944389965.1 uncultured Treponema sp. | reverse complement strand
CTCGACCGTTCCCTTGCGCTCGTTGAAGTAGTTGAAATAGCTCGGCTTCGGCGCGGAGGTCTGAACAGGAAGGCGCACCGTTTTTTGCGCGTCCGGGCTGTATGCAGGAACGCCGTCCCTCTCGTAACGCCGCTTCCGCGTCTCGGTCACGGCGACTGTGTAGCACTTGCAGCCGTAGCCGTTCGGCGGAAAGATTGAGTTCCACAGCGGGTCGTCCTTGGGCAGGATGAGGTTGTTCCACTTCAGGTGCTGCTCGCGGTGGCGGACGCTCGCTCCGATTTTATACATCAGATATGGATGTGATTCGCTCTCCATCGTCCTGTCGTATTGTCCTTTTTGGAATGCGCTGCGCAGGTTCGTCTGGTAGATTGTCCTGAGCCGCCGGTCGCTTCCGAGCTGTGCGTCCACAGTCCTGCCGGTGAGCGGGTCTGTCATCCCGCGCCGTCCCCACCAGCCTTTCTGGATGAGCGTGGGCTTCAAGTCCTTCTTGAACTGCTCGAATGTCGTGCCGTTCTCAATGGCTTTTTCGACTGCGCCCTTTATGTCGGAGAGGACATCGAGCTGCATCGCCTTCGCCACCGTGAACGCCGCCGCGTGCTCCTCGTTCCACACGTCCTTGTATGAGAATGCCGGACGCAATTTTTTGTTTCTGATATAGTCGAGAGCCTGTCTTGGAATGAGAGCGTCCGCCATTATTCCCGTCCTTTTATTTTTCTGCGCAGATGCTGAATGTCGGAAATATCCTGCCGTGCGTATTTTGCTGTTTCGGATTCCGTGTCTATATCGGAAAGCGCGATTGAAATTGATTCCGAAACCTGAAACAGGCACTTGTCAATCAGTTCCAGTTCTTCCGCAGACAGGCTGATTCTTTTTGAAGTCCACATTTTTTATCCCTCGAATCTGGCGTCGCCTTTCGCACGCGCCGAGAAGAACGCAACCGCCATCAGCTCGGCGATTTTGTCAGGCTGCCACTCGGCGGAAAGTTTCTCCAGTTCCGCCTTAAATGATTCAAAGTCGGTTGCCCTGTCCGCCGCCTTTTCAAGCACTTCCGCAACCTCGTCGCTTATCGGCACAAGGTCGCCGGAAAAGTCCGATTCGATGTCGCCCACCGTTCCGCCGTTTTCACTTCTCACACGCGCCGCTGCGGCGTTGAGTTCTGTCCGTGAGTTCATTTCTTCTGAAAAATCGGGAGCAGGAATTCTTCCGCCGATTGTCTCGTCATTGTCCTCCGGCTTTGAAAGCCCGAGCAGCGAGCGGATTTCGTCAGCCTTCGCGGTCAGTCCGTGCGGCGCAAGTTTCTCAATCGCGCTGACAACCTGCTCGATGTTCCGCTCGTCCGGCTTGTACAGCACGATTTCCGGGTAGCGTTCCTGAGAGCCGAAGTTGAAGTCTATGTACGGCACGACAAGGCACGAGTTGAGCGTGTCGGCTACGGAAAGCGCGTCCGCCGCCGCTATGTCCTGCCGCACTTCCTCGTGGACTTCGCCCTGCGCGCGGCTTGAGCCGTCGTCCGTTGTCATTGTCTGTCCGAGGACGAGCTTGCTCATCTGCTTGTCTATCCAGGAAGCCATTTTCTGGTATGCCTCGGAATTTTCACTTGATGTCTTGGACTCGATGATTTGGATGTCCGCGCCTTCCGGGATGACCGCGCCGAAGTCAGCCCCGATTGACGCGACCGCCCGGCGCAGCGTGGTGATGTCGTCCTTTGTCGCCTTGCGGCTGTATTTTCCGAGCCGTATTGGAAAGCCGTAGCGGTCGATGAACGCCGCCCAGCTGGTGACATCGTAGCTTTTGAGCATAAAATAGAAGAGCGCGGGAAGCGCAAGCCCTCCGGCAATCTGCGTTCCGCTGATGAGGTGCGGCTCGTGGATTATGAACTTGTTCGCAAGGAGCGGATGAAGCTCCGCGGTGAGCGTGTCGCGCAGCATGAGCGACTGCCCGGTTTCCTTGTCGTACTGAAACCAGCGCGGGTCTTTCCAGGTGTATTTCTGCGGCTTCCACGTTTTTCCGCTCGTGTCCCAGGTGATTTCGTTGACGGAGAACCCTTTCGCCAGCGCGTCGAGCATATCGCGCACGAGCGGAACGAACCGTGCGTGCCTGTTGCGGATTATGTCGTTCTCGACCGCCTGTGCAAGCTCAATGTCGTGCCTGTCGTCGCTTGCCGGCTCGACTTTTATTTCAAGGCCGCACACCGCGTCCTTCCGCGTGGAAAGCACGGAGCGGTAGTGCAGGTCGCGCATCTCCATGTCCTGCGCAAGCTCAAGGTATTCAGCCGGGCACTCGCCGCTTCTCACGTCGCGCAGGATTGCCGCGAGCCGTTCCGGTGAAAGCCTGTTCAGAACGGAGAAGTCCGCCCACGGCGTTCTGTTCGTGTATGTCACGGCGAAAGCCTGTTCTGTTCCGAGATTTTTCTTTCCCTGCCGTTTCTGTTCCTGCGTATTTCCGTCTACCATCTGTCGTCCTCTTCTTCTGTTCTGAATCTGTTCGGCGTTTCCACAGCCTCGTATGTCATCTCCTGATAGCCCGCGCCTTCAAGCTCGTTGTGCGCGAACAGAGCCATCGCCTTTGCGATGCAGTGGTCGCCGTGCCGTTTCGCGCGTCTGTTTCCCGTGCGGTCGGTGATGAGCGGAACGCCCTGCACGAGGCTCACCACTTTGTAGTCGTCCTTTATGAAGATGTCGTCGGGAATGTTTGTTGTGTTGTCCTCGAATGCGGTTTTGAGTTTCGGCATGTTTTCCGCATACCACTGCCGTGAGAGCATCACTTGAAAAATCGAACCGGGATATTCCTGCGCCATAAGCTCGGCAATCATCTGGCCGTTTCCACGCGAGTCGAACGCCGCGCCGTTGAAATCTTTGAGCGTTTCGCAGCACAGCTTTATGAACTGCTCCTGTTGCGCGAACGGCACATTGCGCAGTTCAACCACGCAGAGCGTGTCCGTGCTTCCGCCGGGAAGCTCCGTGTCAAAGTGCAGAACCGTAAGGTCGCCCGACCGCGCAAAGTCCTCTCCGAAGCAGACCGGCAAATCCGTCGAGAGGAGAACCGGCCTGACTTCCCTGAACCATTTGCGGCACTCCTTTTCACGCCTTTCTTTTTTCTCGAAAGTGAATGAATCGTCCGCGCCGAAACGGAAGACGCTTTTGTCCTTGACGGCGCACGAAGAGACCAGAGCCGCCGGGAAATACCGTTCTCCGCTCCGGGAGGGAATGCAGTAAAGCTCTTCTTCCGCCGCGTCGCCATAGTCCTTTTCGAGCTGCGCGAGCCACTGTTTCTCTTTTTCTTCCGTCCACTCCCTGTCCTTGACTTCACAAATCCGTTTGTACAGTCCGTCCGAAAGCGCGTCTGTAATGGTCGTGCGGTGGAGCGAATAGTCCTTGTCGCCCGAATGAATCTGCTGGATAAGGACGTTGAACGGGTTGTCGTCGCCGTTGTGCGTCGAGAGGATTGAAACTGAGCCGCCCCACATAAGAAGAGCCATTGCCGCTTTGAGAAGCTCCGGCAAATCGTCAACGAACGCCGCCTCGTCTATTATGACATGGCCCTGCTTTGAGCGGAGCGAGCGCGGGACGGACGGCAAGCCCCATATTTCAAAGCCCGAATCGAAGCGGATTCGGTAGACCATTATGTCCTTGTCCTCGTCCTTTATGACGACTTCCTCCATGTCGGACACCGCGATTCCGAGGACGTGCGCCCAGAACGCGCAGTCGTTGATGAACTGCTGCGTCATCTCCTTGGAGTAAGAAAGATAGTAGCAGTTCATTCCGCCGTCTGATTTTGACATCATTGCGGCGAGAACTGAATTCAGGGCTTCCACATACGATGCGCCGATTCGGCGTGATTTTTCCCAGACTTTTACAAGCGCCTTGTCGAGAACCCATTGTTTTTGATACGGCAGCAGAACCGCCTTGCCCATCGCTTCCTGTATTGTCATTTTTCCGTGATGCTGAAAATCTCAGCAAGGATTGCTTCTTTTGTTTCCGCCGTTACGCCTTTCCGCTTGCAGACGGTCTCAACTTTTTCAGCGGCTTCTTTCTGCACCGCCGCCTTGATTTCCGCCTCGCGCTGCGCGTTGAGCTTTTCTGCCTGTTCCAGCTCCCTGATTGCGCGCGACACTTTGTAGATGATGTCCGCCAAGTCCTCCGGCTTTATTTCTCCGTCCGAATCTTTCAGTTCCTCAAGTTCGGTCGTCAGGTCGAACACCATCAGCTTAATGTATTCGTTCACGACCTTGCCGAGCTTGTTGCGGTTTTCCGTCCCGTATTTTTCGATGTATGCGTCCGCAACTTCGCGCGCCTCGCGGCTTTTTGCGGCGAACTTGTCCATGCGCAGTTTGTAGCGGTTCACGCCGCTTTTTGAGACGACGGTTTCTCCTGCCTCGCCGTTTATCAGCTCCACAATTTCTTTCTGCGTGACGGCGGGATTTTGCAGGAGTTCGGTCAGTTTTTCCCGGAGATTCTGCGGAAGGCGGTCTATGCTTGATTTCTGTCCCATGCGCCTAGTCCTCGACCGGCAGGTCTACGCCGTCTTCCCGTGCGAATCCGAGCGCGACTTCCTGCCCGTGCTTTGTGAGCCGCATCGTGAACAGGCTTTCGTCAAGTTTTTCAATTCTGACAAGCCCGCGCTGCTCAAGCCAGAAGCAGATGCCGTTCACTTTTTCAAGCGGAAGCGTGTGTCCGTAGGCGCGAAGAAGCCGCTGCGCCATTTCGTTTGAGAGCGTTATGCTTTTTTCGATTCCCTGGAGAATGATGATGCGCTGGTTTCCGATGAATATGTCCTTCACTGCTAGCTCCTCGGCGTGTTGTTGATGAACCACCCTTGAATCTGCTTGAGGATGTTGTTCATGCCCTTCATCTCGCCCTCGATGTTAGACAGCCGCTGTCCGAGATTCGAGTTCACGTCGCGCTGCAAGTCTGCGACGCTCTTTTCAAGCGCGGCTATCCGCCGCTCCAGTTTCTCCGTCTTTGCGATTGAGCCTTCGCGGACTTCTCCGATTTCATGCCGGGCGTTTTCTTCCGCTTCCTGTATTTTCCGGTCGGCCTGTTCCTGTATGGATTTTATTTTGTCGTCGGTCTTTTTTGTGTAGGCTCTCCAGATTCCTGTGAAAAAGCCGCTCACTGCGATAAAACTTCCGATGCAGGAAAGAACGAATTTTGCAATTTCCATAGTTACTCCGTTGTCTGAATGGTATCAGAACAAAAGAACGCCTGTGGCTTAACAGGCGTTAAAAGATTCGCGGAAGTCAGTTCAGCCGTATTGTGAAGCCCAGTCCGAAGCCGGAAAGCATTCCTGCTCCGAATCCGCCGAAAGCGAAAAGCCACTTCTGGCGGTTCGCTTTTGAAAGCTCCGATTCGAGCTGGGCGCAGCGCGTCTTCCAGTATTCCGATTCAGGCACTCCGGCAAGCAGCCCCTGCTTGTAGCCTTCGTCAAACGCGCGGTCAACTGCCGCTTCCGCTTCCTGCTCTACAATCTGAATCAGCTGCGCCACCTGCGAGCCTGTGTAGCTCCGATTCAAGTCTATTCCGTATTCGCTCGCGGAAATCTGCTTTGATTCCGTCTTTTGCTGCGCGGAGAGCGTCTGCGTTGCAAGCGTCAGCAGCAAGAAGAGCGGCAGGAGTGTTTTCAATCTCATTCTTTTTGTCCTCTTTTGCTTTTTCCGCCCCGCCGGTGTGCGACGCGCCTTTCCTCCTGCAAAGAAAGCTTCCTGTCAGGATTCCGAGCGCGACCAGTCCGACGACGGCAAGCACCGACTTAACTGTTTGAAGTGCCTTCATCAGTTCCAATCCATGCCTTGATTTTCCGGTAGATTGCCTCGTAGCCGAAGACGCTCACCGCGAATATGACCGCCCAGTAGAACGGCACCTGCTTCCAGATGAAGAACTCGCCGAATGCAAGCGCGGCGGATTCAACGCCGCTCAGCACTGCCGGGACATAGACGCGGTAGCCTTTGAGCCGGTCTTTTTTGTCCGCGCGCTTGATGAGTTCTGTAAGGATGACCGTGAGGATTATCGCGGCGATGACCGCCGCCGGAAGAAACTTTGTCAGGTCTGCGCTCATGCTTCCCTCCCGTAGAAGTCCTCTATGACTTCGCCAGGAATCTCGTCTCCCGGCTTTACGCCCTCATTTTTGAGCGTTGTGTTCAGCCGCTCAAGGTCTGGCGAGGAAAGAATGAAGCATCCGGCTGACCATGCGTAGTTCGTATCGCGTCCGAGCTTCTTTGAGAAGCGGTCGTGGATGAGCCAGCGTCCGTTCTGGAAGCCGCCGTCCGACACCTGCATCGCGTTGCGGTCGATGCGCTGCCCGTCAAGGTCGGTCGTGCTTGTGATTGCGTGGATTTCTCCGTGGAATGCCCTCGGCTCGACAAAGCACCGCACTGTGAATTTTCCTTCCGCCACGGTGTCGCCGTGCGCAAGTTTGTCGCCGGGGGACATCCCGCCGAAGCAGTAGTTCGCCACTGTCTGCGCGTTCGCCTGGAAAATAGGTTTTCCGTCTTTGAGAAGAAGAATCAGGTCTATGCTGTTGTTCTTCCAGTTGTTCCCGAAGCTGTCGGGCGCGGCAGGGTCTGCCTTGTAGTTGTAGGACTGGCGGTTTCGCCAGACTTCGATTTTAAGCATTGTTCACCTCTTGCCGCAAGGATAGCAGGAAGAGGCTTTGAGTGTGTTTTAACGGCGGTTATAAAGATTGGGGAAATCTTTCGTTCTTTTATTCTTTTTTGAAGGAATGCAGAGAGGCGGAGATTATCGTTTTGTTTTTCTCTGTTGTTGTTATTGTCATTTCGACAGGATTTCCTTCCACTGCGTTTTTGAGCCAATCATAATCATTTGCCGAAATGAAGTCTGCTAAGATATTTATACGCTTTATCTGCTTTTTTGAATCGCTGTCTGTTGCATCTATGTAAACATTCTCGTTTTCACGGTAAATTGCACTGATATTGAACATACCGCTATAAACTTTGTCTTCATTTTCATATTTTTTTCTTTCTACCCTAGTAGCTTCTGCAATATCTGCTTTTGTCACCGTATTGCCATTGATTTCCAATGATTCAATCCCATCATCTTTTAACGCGGAATACACTGCAATCGAAGAATCGAATACATTTTTTGCATTTCAAGCATAATGCGCTTATCTTCAAGCGACAAACGCATGGCATTGTCTTGTGCGTTCTTGATTGTTTCCAGCATTTTAACAGTTGCCGTATGCTCAATTTTAGCTGTTTCAATTTCTTTTCTGTAGTCAATATATTTTGAGCCAAGTGCCCATCCTGTTATAAGTACTCCTGCTATTGCGACTGCTTTCAGTTTGTCTTTTGCTTCCATACCTGCTACCATATTTTCCAGTGATTTGATTAGTTCTACAAGGAAGTTTGATGACCCGGCAGATACCACAACAGAAAATTCCAGCATTTTTCGCTCTTCTGCAGACAGGCGTTTTATGCAGCCATAATGCAAAAGTGAATACTGCTTATAAATCATGTCTTGTAACGCCATGAATCCCTTCATAACGGATGGCGTTAAAGAAGAATTAAACCCATCACCTTTGATATGTATTTTAAGTTTAACAAGCTCAGGGTTAAAATCTACATTAACTCCTGTAAATTCTTCTGTCGGTGCGCTTTTGAAAAAATCTGCGACTGTTACAGGATTTTTTAGTATTATTTCTTTTTCTGCCATGTTCTATTTCTCCTAAAAAAATTGCTATCGCTGATTGTGAATCTAGTTTTTCTCATTTGCTTTTTTTACAGATTCTTCCCACGTCATAAAAGTTTTGCTGATATTAAATCCTATTGCACTTTCGTCTTGTAAGCCGTGCGAATATTTATATTTTGATTTTCCTTCGATGTATTTATTCATAGGCAAGTTAAGGACAGAATTGATAAATTCAAGAGCGTCATTAGGATTGTCAAAGTCCTCGATTGCACAAACGACGGCAAGCGCATAATTGCTGTCATCGAAAAATTCGTCAGTTTTATTTCCTGAAAGCGAAACATAAAAACCATCAATTTCTTTTTGCTTGTTTTTGTTTATATACAAAGTTGTTGTGTTCGTAAGAAAATAAATAGTTTCTTGGCGAACATCGTCCTCAAGCGTATACGGAATATTGCAGACTTTGGCGGCTTTTTTGTAGTCTGATTTAAATTGAGAAAAAGTATAACTCTCGCTTTTTGGCTGATTCACAGCGATAAATATTGCCGCGATTCCTGCAACAGCAAATAGACCACCGGCAATAAATTGAAAAATAGCAAGCCCTTTCTTTTCCGATTTCAAAAAAAGAAAGCCTATTGAAATTAGAAAAAATCCAAAAATACAACAACCTATCAATGTACCCATTTTCTAAAATCCTTTTTAATCCACGTGCTTGAGCGTGTAATGCACACGTCCGATTATATCTACCGCCTGGCTTTCCGAAGGCTCTTCCCACGCTTCGTATTTTGGATTGTCGGATATGACGACAAGTTTTCCGGGCTTCCGGGCAAGCCGCTTGACGTATCCGCAGCCGTCCATGCGGAGCGCATAGATACCTTCGCCGTCCCAGCCGCAGCTATCGCAGACAACAAGGTCACCGCGCTGCAAGGTCGGCTCCATGCTGTCACCGTTCACATATAATGCGGCGAGTTTGTCGCCGTAGCGTTTCAACTCCTTAGGCACGGATATGTAGCCGACAGGAACATCGTCATCAGGCAGCGGCTGTCCTTTTCCTGCCGAAAGTCCCTGCTCCAGAATTGGAACGATGAATCCGTCTTTTCTTATATCGTTTTCCGATGAGGCAATGTGTATGTCTTGCTCCGTGGGGACTTCATCCGATGAAGAGGCGGCGTTTATCAAGGCTTCATTGACATTGTTTGCGGTCTGCTCCGCACTCTTGAATGCGCTTATCTGCCGGGGCATGAACATATCGCCCTGACCTGTCAGAATCCAGCTCGCATTTACATTGAACTGCGTTCCTAACGCCATAAGCACATTGCGAGAAATGCCCCTGCGTCCGTTTTCAATATCTGATATTACACTTTGCGTAATATTTAGTTTTTTTGCGAAATCCATTTGAGATAATCCCTTAGAATTTCTCAATTTTTTTAGTCTTACCGCTACATCTTCCATAAAAAATTCCATTTTATTTCGCAAAAAACGATTGACAAAATCGCATAATGCGATATATTTTAATTATCGGTAACAAACGTAAGTTTGATTACTGAATATAAAAAAGCCGGAAGAAAAAGACTTGCAAACCGACTCTTCCGGCTAAAAACAAACTGCAAGGAAATCTTGCAAGGAGGTTTTATGTATTATACCACCAAAAGTCCAAGTCTGCAAAGGCTCAGCCCGGACAAAGGCAAGTGGGTTGCCTATCAGCTGAAGCTGCGCAACCTCACTCATGCAGACATCGCACTCCGTGCGGGCTGTTCCAGACCGACTGTCAGCAATGTGCTGGCAGGGCGTTTTTCGTCATCGAATGTCTACAACGTTCTCTGCAGCATCTTAGGCTTCTCCACTATGAACGAACTGCTGGAACACCCCAGAAGAGGTGCGGCATGAAATTTGATTTTTCAAATCCGATGTTTCCGAAGCCCCAGACGGAAAAAAGACGCAATCTTCTGCGTTGGCAAGAAGAACTTGAGCGCACACGCGTTCAGTTCAGCAAATTGCTTTTCAACATGCCGCGTCTGAATGTGCGTTGTCTTGAATGGAGCAACAGAAACGGCTGCATAGATATTGTCTTCAAGAACGGTTATCGAAAGGCGGTAATGGTTCAAGGCGATTCACCAAAATCATTTATGCAGGACATTTTAAGCAAACTGAATTAAAGGAGTTTTACATGGCTACAAACAAAGATTATTTGGAAGATGCACAGGGACGGCTCACACCTATAGCCGCCATCAAACCGATTGATTTGAAGCGGCATGAAGCCGTCGTGGCAATTATGAAAGAAACATTCGCGGAGCGCGACCGGCTTGTTGAGTTCAAAAAGCGCATCTGGATTGAAGTGCAGGACTTCCTTGCGGAATCCGCAAAGGACAGCGGAGCGCGGAAATTCGGCGGCGCGAAGGGAAATGTCACGCTCACGAGCTTTGACGGAAAATTCAAAGTCATGGTCGCCGTGAACGACACAATTCAGTTCAACGAGAAACTGCAGGTGGCGAAGCAGCTGATTGACAAGTGCATCGCAAGCTGGAGCGAAGGCGCGAACGAGAACCTCCGGGCAATCGTGGACGATGCCTTCAATGTCGGAAAAAGCGGACTGGTCAGCACAAGCCGCGTTCTGGGATTGCGCCGCCTCAACATCAAGGACGCAACGTGGAAAAAGGCGATGGACGCAATCACCGAGAGTATGCAGGTCGCAAGCTCAAAGACCTACATGAGGTTCTACGAGCGGCAGCAGGACGGAAGCTACAGGCAGATTCCGCTCGATGTGGCGAACCTGTAAGGCGGTGCGTATGGCAGGTTTTGTTTACCGCTGGGGAATGAGAATCAAAGATTTCGGCGAGCGGATTAAAAGCGGTTCGATACAGCGTCTGGGACTGAAAATCCGGGATTCCGCGCTCAGAATGAAAGCAAGATGAGGTGTGTATGAGCGAAAAACTTTCAAGCCAGGAGCGGATTTTTGCTGAAATGCTCGCACTGTGCGAAAACCACATCAGCGGCATGGCAAATAAGGAACTGGCGGAAACTGTAGGCACATCGGAAACGAATATGTGCCGCGATCTTGCCATCTTTGAGAAGTTCGGCATGGTTGAGCGCAACAACAAAGGACGATGGCGGCTCTCTCCAAAATTTGGCGGACTTGCCGGGCAGATTGCGAAAAGCTATCAGAAAGCACGGCTTGAACTTTCAAAAGAGGAAGAACGCTACATGACTGCGATGCAGTAAAAATCAAATTCGCCAATGTTGGCGAATTTGAAAACGAGGTGAACTATGGGCAGAAAAAATTTAGAAAATACGACGACTGAAGAAACACAGGTCATGGACTTGGTGAGCCAGTCGGCAGAAGCAAAAGAAAAAAGAAAGCAGGAAATCAACACCCGCTTTCTTGAATCCGGCGAACATTACAGTCTCAACGCCTGTCTTGAAAAAGCGCGGATTTATCAAGACCAGATGGCAAGCGGAATGCTTGGACTTGGAGCGCAGCTGCTCCTGCTCAAGGCAAATGAAGTTCACGGCAATTTTCTCGCGGCGGTTGAAGAACTGGGACTTTCTGTAAGAAGTGCCAATTACGCAATGGCGGCCGCAGACAAGTTTGGAAATTCGCCAACGTTGGCGAATTTGGGAAGTTCAAAATTAAAAGCATTGACTGTTCTTGATGATGACAGCGTAGCGCAGCTTAAAGATGATGAAGAAGTTTCTGGGCTTGGAACAATTGACGACATTTCAAAAATGACCGTCCGGGAACTCCGAGCCGCACTCCGCAAGGAAAAACAGGAACGACAGGACGAGCGAATTGCGCTTGAGGAAGTTGTAAAGAAAAAAGAAAACACAATCTCCGCACTTGAAATGCAAGCTGCCGGAAAACAGCCTCCAACAAAAGAGCAGGTCGCAGAACAACGGCTTGACGAAATGCGCAAAAGCCTTGTCGGCGCACTTTCCGTAGCAAAGGACAATCTTACCAGTGCGCGGATTCTGATTGCGAACGCACAGGAAATCGACGGCGTAACAGTCGAGCAGCTTGACAAGTGGATTGAAAATTCGGGATGGATAGCCGCCGAACTTGACGACACCTATCAGGAACTTGTGCAAGACATGGAAAACATCCGCCCTGCAAGCCATGAGGAATAGCCATGTACGAGGATTTTGTTCTGCAAATGAAAGATGCAAAAACGGCAAAAGAGCGCAGCTCGATAATAGCCGAGATGTGCCGGATGTTCGCATTTTCCACGCCAAAAGCCTATGAAGTGCTGAAAGAAAACGGATGGGAAAGCGGCAGAAAAAAACGCAAGGACGCAGAAACCTCTTCGCTTGACGAAAAAACGCTGAGCGTCCTTGCCGCCCTTTTGCAAAACAGTGTCCGCAAGAACGGCAAAAAGACAATGAGCGTGGAAAACGCGCGGTCTGTGCTTCTGCAGAACGGGTTCGACATTCCGCTTTCGAGAAGCCGCCTGTGCGAACTTCTCAACGCTAAAACGCTCTCGACCGAAAGCACGGCGAAGCCAAGCCCGCACCAGAGGATGCGCACGGAATATCCAAACCAGGTGCATTTTGCCGACCCTTCCGTCGCGCTGATGTACTTCGCGCCGAACGGAAAGCAGAAATTCCTGCGCGACGACGAGGTGTACAAAAACAAGCCGTTCCTTGAGGGACACGAAAATTTGAAGTGCTGGCGGTACGTCCTGACAGACCACTATTCGGGGACAATCTGCGTCAGATACTACGCGGCATCCGGCGAGAATTCGGCGAATATGTACGACTTCCTGCTGTACGCATGGGGAAAGAAAAAAGACCCGCTCTACGTTTTCCACGGACTGCCGGAACTTCTAATCTGGGACTGCGGTTCGGCGAACATATCAAAGCCGGTGACGAACGCGCTCAAGGCGCTGCGCGTGGAAACAAAGCCGCACCTTCCGGGCAATCCAAGAGCAAAGGGACAGGTCGAAAAGGCGAACGACATTGTAGAGCGCCAGTTCGAGAGCCTCCTGCGTCTTGAGCCGGTAGCCTCAATGGAAGAGCTGAACGACGCGGCGGAACGGTGGTGCGCGGCATTCAACGCGAATATGCTCAAAAACCGCGACACCCGGATTCTCCGGCACGGACGGAAAATCGGGAGCAGGACGCAGCTGTGGAACAGCATAGAAACTGCGCAGCTGCGCGAGCTGCCGGACGAGGAGATATGCCGACAGATTTTCACGACAGGCGTACAAGTCCGAACTGTCGGGGGCGACCTCGCTATCAGCTTCGTGCATCCGAAGCGGAAGACCGCCACGCGCTACAGCCTCTCGCATCTGCCCGACATCCTTGTGGGAATGACGGTGAACGTGCAGCCGGTTCTTACGGACGGCGAGGCACTTGCCCTTGTGAGCTACGAGAACTCGCAGCATGAAATCGTGAGCTTTGAAGTGAAGCCGATTGAATACAACAATGCCGGATTCGACATTTCCGCGCCGATATTCGGGCAGGGCTACAAGAGCGAGCCGGACACGCTTGTGGAAAAGAACGTCAAGGAACTTGCGCAGATTGCGGCAAGCGACGGCAAGCCGGACGTGCCTTTCGCAAAGGTCACGGACGGACAGGGATTCAAGACGCACAGCCTTATCCACGCCGAATATCCGTTCTTGAAAACGCAGACCGGGCAGCAGGTCGCAGTCGCGGCAGGAACAGTGGAAGTCCACGACATACTCATCAGCGCGGTCGAAATGGCGAAGCGTTTCAAGGCGCGAACCGGCTATCTGCCGGACGGATTCATCGCAAGCATCAGGAAGGAATACCCGGACGGAATTCCCGCACAGCTTGTTGATGATTTGGTCAGAGAATATGAAGACGGCGGAAACGCCGCACAGCTGGCATAAAAGCCAAAGGAAGAAATTATGTTGACAATGAAAGCGTATAAAAAATTCGGTCTGTTCCAAGACCCGTTCTCAGGCGACGTTACAAAAGCCGACGATGTGTTTCTGACGGACGAAACCCGGTTCATCTCGGAGTTCCTGTACCAGACAGCGAAAGTGGGTGGAATGGTCGCACTGCTCGGCGAGTCCGGCAGCGGAAAGACGACAATCCGCCGTTACGCAATGGACAGGATTCAGTCAGAAGGACAGAAAATCAAAATCATCACACCGCGCTCAATCGACAAGGCGCGGCTCACCACAAGCGCAATCTGCGACGCAATCATACAGGACTGCTCGGCGGAAAAACCGAAGCGGACGCTTGAGGCAAAATCCCGACAGGTCGAGAAAATACTCACGAACAGCTCGCGCGCCGGATATAACCATGTCCTTATGATTGAAGAGGCGCACGACCTCAACATCTGGACGCTCAAATACCTGAAGCGGTTCTGGGAGCTTGAGGACGGATTCAAAAAGCTGCTCGCAATCGTGCTTGTCGGGCAGACGGAAATGAAAGCAAAGCTGGACGAGTCGCAGAACTGGGAGGCGCGCGAGGTCATCCGCAGAATCGAAGTGCTTGAGCTGAAGCCGCTCGGAACAGGAGAAGAAATCGCCGGATACCTCGACATCAAGTTCAGGCGGCTCGGCAAGGAGCGCGCAAAAATCATCACGGACGACGGCTGCGAGGCAATCGCGGAAAAGCTGCGCAAGCAGACACGGCGCGGCGTGGTGTACAGCGTGGGCTATCCGCTTCTGATAAACAACTGGACGCGCATGGCGATGAACCAGGCGGCGGAACTCGGCGCGGACGCTGTGGACGCCGATGTGGTGAATTCGCTGTAAGGGGGATTTGACGATGGGTGGAAGAAAAATCCTTATCACGGTAACGGAAGAGCAGCATGAAGCTTTGGAGCGTTCGGCGGCAATGCAAGGCTTGAGCCGAATTTCAACGCTTGTAAAAAGCATTGCGATAAAATTCATACAAAACGACATTGCTCCTGACGGAAACAAAAGAACGGTTCTTGTTCCTGTCACGAACTACCGGGAGATTTTAGACTATGTAGATTGCAAAAAATTCGGAAGCATTGAAAGTTTCGCTACTTTTGCGATGGAACAGTACATGACGAAATATCCTTCAAAAGCGAAGAAAAAAGCAGAAACGGAAAATTAGTCGGACTTGCACCTGCTGACGCGAGGGCTGTACAGCCGAGCGCGATAGCAGGGCAGATTTCCGGCTTGCGAGGCGGCGAAATGAACGGCACATTGGACAGGTCAAAACTCATTCAGCTTATTCACATTGCGAAGAGCCAGCTGGGGCTTTCCGACGGCGACTACCGCGCAATCCTTGAAAGCACGGCAAAAAAATCAAGCTGCTCGGAGATGACGGCTCTTGAGCTTGACGGAGTTCTGAGGGCAATGAAAACGCTCGGCTTCCGCGTGAAAAAGCTGGAGACAAAAACATCGGAACTCGGCTGGAACACGAGCAAAGAGCAGATGGACTACATCAAAGGAATGTGGGAACTGGTCGCGCGGAAGAAAAGCGACCGCGCATTATACCAGTTCATAAAGAGGATTACCGGCGCGGAACATCCGCGCTTTATGGGAGCTGCCCACGCCCAGAAAGTCATCACCGCGCTGCGGAAAATGATGGCTGACGCCGGGCTGAACCCTGACAGAAAGGAGATGCAATAAAAACTGCGTCGGAGATGCCGTCACAGTTTTTATTCACAAGTTCGCAATGCGAACTTTGGTATCAACTGCAACTTCTCACTTTGTTGCGAAGTTGCTCAAAAAGTCAAATCGAAAACTGAAGTTTTCTCATTGACTTTTTACAGGAGAAGCAATGGCGGAAGAACAACTGAAACTTGCACAGGAAATGGTCGCTTCATGCGCAGTCCGGCTTGGAGCAGGAGAATATGAAACGGCTGTAAAAGGAATCAGGGCAATCTGCCAGTATTACGGCGGACAGATGATTTTCCTTCCGAAATTTAAAAAAGAAAAATCAGAAACAGCGGAGCAGCTCCGGGGCGTTCTTGCGGACGCAGTGGGAGACGGCGCGGCGGAAACGATGCTCGATGTGCTGATGGCTCAGTTCGGCGGCGTTCCGCTCTATATTCCGCAGGAATGCCGGGCGTTCCGGGACGAGATTGCAAAAGAGATAAAGGAACGCTACGACGGAAAACAGGAGACGATGCGCGACCTGTGCCGCGACTATAAAATCAGCTTCGCGCAGGTCTACCGCCTGTGGCATCACGCCGAACGGCTCGCCATTGAAGGAAAGCAGCCGGGACTGTTCGATGATTTATAACGGCGGTTAAACCAGATGCGGCGGAAAAATAAGATAGGCTGTCAGTATGAGAATTACTGACAGCCTTTTTTTATGCCTCAACGCAGAGAGCGGAACTGTTCCGAGCCGCATTCAGATTCTTCCGGCAGGAAAGAAAATCAAGGGCGTGGACGGACGTGAGTGGACGCTTGCAGACCCTTTCGCGCTGTGCGAAAAAATGAACCGCTCCACCAGCGTCACCGTGAAGAACGGTTGCTGCATAGACGAGAACCATTCGACAGACCTCGCCGCTCCGAAAGGCGGAAAAGCACCGGCACTCGGATGGTTCGGAAATTTCGGTGTTGAAAAAGACGGCTCGATTTGGGCTGACGTTGACTGGAACGAACGCGGCAGGAAAGCCATTGCGGAAAAAGAATACAAATACATCAGCCCTGTTTTTACACGCGACAAGGACGGAAACATCACGGAAATCCTCAGGGCTGCTCTCACCAACAACCCGAACCTTGACAACCCGGCATTAAATTCATCGCAGGAAACTGCGGAGGAGAAAAATATGGACAAAGAACTTTGCGCCGCTTTGGGGCTTCCCGAAACGGCTGCAACAACGGACGCGCTCGCGGCAATCGAAAAACTCAAGACCGAACTGAACAGCGCACAGAAGCAGACGGTAGACCTTGCGGCCTATGCGCCGAGGGCTGACCTTGCGGCGATGGAAAGCCGCGCGGTCAAAGCGGAAAAGGAGCTTGCCGAACTCAACGCGGCATCGCTCAAGGCAAAGGCGGAGGCGGCTGTCGAACAGGCGGTCAAGGACGGCAAGATTGCACCGGCAAGCAAGAACACATACCTTGAGCTGTGCGCAAGCGAGGCAGGATTCGCCACGTTTGAAAAAATCATGGCATCCACTCCGGCAATCCTCGGCGGAACGCAAGTTCCGAACGGCGCGCCGGAAACAAAAGGCAACGTCGAGCTGAACGCCGCAGAAAAAGACTGGGCAGCCGCAATGGGCTACACGGCGGAAGACTGGAAAAAAATCAAGGAGGCAGGACAATAATGGCTATCATCAGCAACCAGACACTGAACAATCTCCGCACCACAATCCGCGGAGAATTCAACATTGCGTTCAAGAACGCGAACGCAAATTCTCTGTACAAGAAACTTGCGACAACAATCAAGTCGTCAAGCAATTCAAACACATACGGCTGGCTCGGAAAATTTCCGCAGATGCGCGAGTGGGTCGGAAGCCGCGTTGTAAAAGACATGGCGGAGTCAAGTTTCCAGATTGTCAACAAGAAATACGAGGCGACGCTCGGCGTTGACCGCGCTGACATCGAGGACGACAACCTCGGACTGTATTCCACAATCGCGCAGAGCATGGGACAGGAAGCGAACGACTTTCTTGACCGCAAGGTTGCGGAGCTTCTGTCCGGCGGATTTTCTGCACTCTGCTATGACGGGCAGAATTTCTTTGACGACAGCCACCCTGTATATCCGAACGCGGACGGAACTGGAGTTGCGGCGACGGTTTCAAACATCTATGCAAAGACCGGTTCTGACAACGGAACGCCGTGGTATCTGCTTTCCCTGGACAGACCGCTCAAGCCGCTTATCCATCAGGAGCGGACGGGAATGGAGCTTGAAGCGCTCACAGACTTGAAGAACGAAACAGTGTTCACAGATGACAAATACCGCTACGGAATCCGCTACCGTGGAAACTTCGGCTACGGACTGTGGCAGCAGGCTGTAGCCTCCAAGTCGGACTTGAACGATGCAAACTTTGAAGCCGCATACAGCATGATGCAGGGCTTCAAGCGCGACGGCGGCGACCCGATGGGTATGCGTCCGACTGCACTTGTCGTTCCGCCGAGCCTGCAAAGCGCGGCGGAAAAAATACTGAAGCGCACCGTCCTTGACAACGGCGCAGGAAACACCAACTACAACAAGGTTGAACTCATCGTCAACCCGTGGCTTGCATAAGGAGATATTCATGGCAAGGAACAAAACAGGAAACCCGGCGGAAACGCCGGAAGAAACGGAGAACAGAACTGTAACGAACCAAAGCACTGCGACTGAAACTCCCTCGGACGAACAGCAGAATACGGAAGGCGGAAACGGCTCGGACGGAGAACAGCACCCGGAGAACAATCCTGAACCGCCGGAAAACGATGAAGGCAGTCCGGACAAAATCCGGCAGGAAGAAAACGGAACAGACACAACGGCGGAAACGGTCAAAATGGTCTTGAAGCACAAGAGCCACACGCCGCACTATCACCGCTGCGGACTGACGCTCACACAGTCCTTCGCCGAATACGAT
>CALXOI010000187.1 GCA_944389965.1 uncultured Treponema sp. | reverse complement strand
TATGTCGCCCCGGTTGGTCGGAAGGCAGATGACCTCGCTGCTTTCAAATCCGACTTCTCCGGCTATCTGCCGCAGGACTTCGAGCAGCGTCGGCTGTCCGAGAACCGTGCCGCTCCATTTGCTGTCGATGATGTCCCGCGCCGCGCTCCTGCCGGACACGATTATTCCGCGCGAGTTCTTCTCCGTTTCCTCGTCAATCTCGTCGATGTAGACGGTGGTCACCGGGTGGAAACCGTATCTTCCGCCGTAAGCGTCCCTGCTTTCCGTGATGAACCGGCTCAGGTAGCGCACCTGGATGATTCCGTGCTTGTGGACGAGATTCCGCTCGGATTCAGGAATTTCAACTTCCGCATAGTGGCAGATTTCGTCAAGCGATTTTCTGACCATTACGCGCCGCCACGAGATGTCCACATATTTTTGCCTTGACGGATTCCAGACTGCGACAGCCACTTCAGACATACACGATGTCTCCTTTTATAAGGAAAGAATCCGAAACCGAGTTGAGCGTCCTGATTCTTTCCGCATCGCAGCCGAGATAGAGCGAGAGCGCAAGGAGAGGCATTTCCTTTCTGATGTTCCGCGTCAGCTCCTTGTCGTAGTTTTGTGAAAGCAAAGCCTCCGCACACGCAATCCGGCATTCCTCGACCGCGGCGAACACCGCCGAATCTTCCTTGCTGATTGCGCCCTCAAGTTTTTCGAGCAGCTTCCAAAGACCGCTCTGGCTGCCGTATGTTTCCGTGTCCGAATCGAGCCGCGAAAGAAGCTGGGAAGCCGCGCCGAACGCCGCCGTCTTGTATAGATTTTCCATCGCGGTCTTTGTGTTCAGCTGCTGTTCGGTGACCGCCTCTTCATTGAGCGTGTAGTTTGCGGCGGTCAGGAAATTCATCATCGCGTTCCTTTCGTTCCGCCGTGTGAACTGCTCCGAAACAGTGCCTTCGTTTTGTGCGCCGCTGCTTTCATCGTCATTGTCACCGTCCATAAAATATGAGGCGGTTTCAGCGGCGGCGTTTTTTATTTCCATTATTCCAGCCACGATTCCGAAACAGGCGGAGATGAACGCCTGTGCAAGTTCTTTCGGCGAGCGGATTCCCTGCGCGATAAGGTTTGTGATTCCGTTTATTTTGTTCGTCATGTCGTTCATAATCCTTGCCGCGCCCTGCACCCGTCCGACGATGGCGGCGAGTTTTTCTGAGATTTTGGAGAAGCCCTGCGCAAGCATGGAGATGTCCTTCGACTTTTCGACTGCGCTTGCAAATGCGGAAACGGCGGCTTTTTTCAGATTGGAGACCGCGCCTCCGACATTCACATCCGTGAGGTTTCCCGTCGCGGCTTCGGAACGCTGCGTGTCGGAATATCCCGCCCGGACAAAGTCTATGGAAAGGTCGCACGAGCCTGTGCCGGACTTGTCCTCGTCCACGTTCCATGTCTGCACGACAACCTTGAACCGTCCCCAGAGCGGAAGGTCGAGCGTCGCGGGGCTGTCGTCATCGGTGGCGACTTGCAGGGCTGCGATAATCTCGCTCCGCTCCTTTATGTAGTTCTCGCCGATGAGATGTCCTTTGAGCTTCACCGTGTGAGCCTTTTCGCCGAGCTGGGTGTTCGACCAGAAGCCGTAAGGATATTCCGCTGTGTCCACGTTCTGGCCGCCGCCAAGCGATATGCTGTCGAAAACAAACCTGACGGGATTTCCGTCCGGCGACTGGTAAGAAGAAAACCTCGGCGTGTCCGCCGTCTGTCCGTAAGCCTCGCGCCACGAATCGCTGTACGCCCTCGGCATTGACGAATCGAAGTTGAGTGCTGCGCCTGATGTGCTCATAGCATCTCCCTTGCCTCAATGGCAGAGCCGGTGTTCACGCGGATATTCCGCGCCGTGTTCCGAGAGGTTTCTGCGGAAAGCATTGTGCGGTTGTCGTCAAGCGTAAGATGCAGGTTTACATCCGCCGCGCCTATAAGCTCCGCGTTCATTCCTGTGAACTGCCGGTTCTCCGCCATATACTGGCTTGCGATTTCCGGCGGAAGTTCAGAAGCGGAAACGGCGTTTTCTGGAAGTTCGTTTGCCAGCGTTTCAGAAATTTGTTCCTCATCTTTTCCGGCGACCGCGCTTCCGATTCCTTCGCCGATTGCCCGTCCTGCCTTTCCGCCGAGCCATCCGCCCAGCGCTCCTATTCCTGCCCCAACAAGCGCGCCGACAGCTGTTCCAAGTCCCGGCACGATTGAGCCGATTGCCGCTCCGGCAGCAGCACCTGCGGCTACACCTGCCGCGCCGCCGACTGTCGCGCCGACAACAGTTCCTGCAGCATCGCCGATTGCGCCGCCTTTCATCTTTGATTTTTCTTTTTTTGTCAGTGTTTCGTCTGCATTGATTTGCGCGACTTCATTGACCGCGCCCGGAATTGCGACAAGGGCAGTCCCGATTCCGGCTGCTGCTCCGCCCATAGCCATCTGTGTTTTTGTCGTGTTCTTCAATGCCTGTGATGCCGCGCCGCCCATTTTCTGGAGCGTGTTTCCCTGCGAACCGGCGTTGAGCGGCGTTCCGGCTTTCTGCCCCAACGGTGTTTTTCCAGCGTTTCCAGAATCCGCAGAGGATGCGCTTGGAAACGGCGACGCGCCTGTTTTTCCGCCCCAGTTCGTAACGTAGACGGGCATTCCGTTTCCGCCGACGTTCGTTCCGATGTTTATGTTTCCGCCGCCTTTTTTCAGGCTTGCAATGCTTGACACAATGTTCATCACGCTCGCAAGACCTTTGACAGCGGCAATAGAACCGATTCCGACTGCAATGCCGGTGAATACTCTGTTGAAAGCGTCCGGGTCTTCCGCAAGTTTGTTCAGAAGCTCTGTCAGTTTTTCAAGCGGCGCGGTAAGTTTTGCGTCGGCGAACCTGACGAACGCTGTCTGAACCTGCTGCAAGTTCGCGGCAAGCGTGTTCGCCATTTTTGCGGACTTGCTTTCCATTGCGCCTGTGGTGTCGCCCAAGTCCATGAGCTTCGGATACATATCCTCGTAGAAGTTGCCGTAGGCGCGGATGGCTTGCATCGTTGTCTGTCCGAAAATGTTTCCGAGAAAATCCGTGTTGCCGACCTTTTCTGAAACCTTGAGCAAGTCCGCCATGATGTCGTTGAAGTCGCGGAACTTGCCGGATTCGTCCCGGACGCGGACTCCGATAGCCATGAGCTTAGCCTGTTTGTCGGGGCTGCTCAGCTCGGACATCGCGGAGCCGAGCGCGGTCACGGCAATCTCGGCGTTCTTTGTGCCCATCATAATAATCTGCATTGCGGCGTTTGCGCGCTTGATGTCTTCCGGCGCAGTGCCAATCGGCGAGTATGCGGAAATGACGGCAGAACCGGCCTTCGCGAATTCTCCGAACGTGAATGCGCCCACGTCTCCCTGCTTTACCATGTCGTCCATAAGGGCGGTGATTTGTTCCGCCGTGTAGCCGAATTTCTGGAACTCAGCAAATACAGAACCTATGGAAGCACCTTGCTCGCCGGTCGCCTGAATTGAAATTGCAATATTTCTGATGTTATCTTCGGTATATTTTAAGTCGCCGGTCTTTGTCATTATGACATCGAGGGCATCATTTATGCTTGTTGTGTCTATCTTGATTTTTGAGTCGGACGCGGCTTCAAATACTTTCTGCTTGAGTTCGTTCACCTGTTCTGCGGAAGCGTCCGCAGTCAGCCCGATTCTGGTAAGCCTGTTGTCTAATTGGATTATTTCTTTTGTCGCAGCACCGACAGACAGGGAAACGCCGATTGCGCCCATTGCAGTGCCGATTCCCGAAAACGCCTTGTCTATGCCCTGAACCGCGGAAGCGGCGGTTGATGCAAATTTCTGCACTGTGCCGCCGGCTTCCTTTATTCCCTGAGAAAACTTGTCTTTCAGTGAAAGCAGCACGCCCGCTTTTATTTCGTTCATCTTCGTCCTCTCAGCCGCTCCGTCCTTGTATGCCAATAGGCAAGTTCGTTCCACGTGAAGTTCATCACGGTGTCAAATTCCATTCCGGGAAGAACCGCCATAATGTCCACGGACATATCGGCTACAATGTCCTGAATCTTCCGGAGCGTCAGGAATTCTCCGCCGGTTTTTCCGCTTCCGCCTGTAAGTTTGGGTCTTTCTTTTCCTCTGACTTCACGCCGAAAAATCTGAACCATGCCTTTCTAAGTTCGATGCGGATGACCGCCCAGTCCTCCACATCGATTGACTGAATGATGACTTCCGGCTCGCCGGTAAGCGCGGAGCATAACGCATGGTCTGCCCCGATGCTGTCCGCCGCGTGTCCGTCCGTCCGCAGAAAATCCCGGACTTTCGGGCGGTGGAAATGAAGGACTTCAACCGTCCGCTCGCCGACGGTTACCGGCGTTTTGAGCGTATATTCAAATTCAATTTCCATACGCGCTCCTTACTGCAGCTTCTGGCTTTTTGCGGAATGGTATTCAATGTCAAATTCACCCTTGCCGAGTTCGCCCATGTCAACCGTCCATGCGTTCGGCATTGTGTACAGACCGCCGTCCGCCGTGTAGATTGTGAGCGTGTCGCCCGGCGTGGTGAGCGACTGCGGGTCAACCGAAGCGTTGAATTTCAGTTTCAACTCCGCGTGTGTCGGCGTTTCCACAAAGTGCGTGTTTTCCGCCTGTTCGCCGTCTTTTGTTTCCCGTTTGTAGCCGGACGGCTTGAACGTTCCTCCGTCCGCCTGAATCGGCAGTTCCCCGAACTCCGTGGAAACCACCCGGATAACCTTGCTTAATCCTGCCATTTTTCTTCCGCTCCTTTATTTGAACTGGTTCAAGCCTGCGCCGATATAGAACTGTCCGATGAGGTCAGGCTTGTGCTTGTATTCAAGCCGCGTCTTTGAGCCGGACTTGATTTCCACAATGATTGACTTCTTGTAGGATTCAAAATCCTGACACCACTGCACTTCCTGAATGAAGTACGACTGGTACAGCTCGCACAGGAAACTTATCCAGACGCCCGGAGTCATGACCTTTGAGCCTGCGCCGAAGTTTTCTTCCGTCCGTGCGAGCTTCCACGTCTTGAACCGCTTCCGCGCTTCCTGATTGATTTTTGTGCGGACTGCGGAAACGGTCTCGACCACCTGAATGTCGAGGTAGCTTGTGTCCTTTGCGCCGTCCGAGTTTTTCGTGTAGCTGGTGACCGCGCGTTCCACAAGGACTTTTCCTGCCGAATCCAGGCGGTAGGTGCAGATTCCGTTTGAAAGCATCGTCTGCCTGTCGTCAAAGCTGAATTCATCGGCTTCAAGGCCGTCAATTCCTGTGTCCGTTGTGTTTGCGGCAGGGTCGTCGGCAAGACGGCGTGAAAGAACCGCGCACCAGGATGCAGCCCACACCGCCGGATGCTGCACGGATTTTCCGCGCGGAACAAGAATAATGTGAGGGCAGTTGACTGTCTGCGCATCGCAGAGCATTGTGCCCTCAGTGTCGTTGTCGCCAAGCTCGCCCGAAAGCGCGACAAAGCAGCGTCCGTCAATCTGGCGCAGCGCGGTGTATCTGTCGTCAAGCTCGGCGGCAAGAGCCTTCAAGTTCGCCTTGTCGGAAAAGTCGCTTGCGATGTAGTGGTAGCGGACAGCTCCGAGGTTTTTGAGCGGCTTTCCGATTTCCGGCGAGAGCGTTCCAAGAACTGCATCTTGCGCGATGATTGAAACTCCGGCCGCCGCTGATGTTATGGAAACCGTGTTGCAGTTTCCGGTGACGCCCTTGACGACGGAAACGAGCCTGACCGAGATTCTGTTGTTCTCGCTGTCTTCCTCGACTTCCGCTTCGACAGGGCAGTTTTCTTCTCCGTTGACGGCGGCGGTGATTGCGGACGAGACATCTGAGGCGGTTGCTCCGTCAGACACGGCGGCGGAAAATTCCCTGCCGTTGATTGCGATTGCAACCGAACCTGCCGCCGCGTTCGCCGCTGAAACAGCAAAGCTCTGCGTCCATTTCAAGCCCGCGTCCGGCTCTGCAATCGGAAGCACATACAGCTCTTCCGTTGTGTTGCGGGAAAGGAATTCCGCAGCCATGATTGCGGCAGGACTTCCGTTGCCGAACAGTTTTCTCGCCTTGTCCGCGCTCCTGACCTGCACGGCTTTTCCTGCCGCCGCTGTGCCGGAAGCCGACATCGTGCCAATCATCAGCGCGCGCTTCACATCGCTTACGCTTCCGGCAAGAGAATTGTCGATTTCCTCATACATTCCCGGAACGAGCAGTTCGTCAGGAATTTGTGTGAATGGTATTGCCATTTAAACCTCCATTATTTTTTACCAGTGAAGAAAGCTTCCGTTTTCGAGCTGGTAAAAAAACGTCATTTCACAACGCAGTGAGAAATGACAGTCAATAGGCGAGTTTGCGGTCAGCAAACTCGATTTAAAGTTGACGGCGCAAATCAGCCGCCAACTTTAAACTTCCATTTCTGATTTTGAGCCGACCGCCCGTTCCCCGACTTCAAGAGTTCCGTCCGCGCCTTCAAATAGTTCAAGTTCTTCGTCCGTTGCGAATGTTCCGTCCGGTGTCTGCATCGCACGGACATTCCACGTCCAGCTGACAGCCCACATCGAGATGTTGATGCTGTCGAGCGTTCCTGTGTACAGATTTTCAGCCTCGATGTCTGCCACATCAGTTCCACTATACTCCGATCCGTTGGGGATGCTTCTTATAACCGGCGTTAAAAGCGAGACAAGTTTCAGACCGTCGTCATAAATCTTGTCCGCGCTGTTTGCCCGGACAAGCACCCAGCTCACAAAACGGCACTCCGAGTTGTCAGTTCCTTCGCCGTCCTTGAACTGCATGAGCGACGTGAGAATTGCAGGTGTCTGGTTTGCAAGCCGCCGGATTTCTGATTCGGTGAACCGTCCGGCGTGTGCCGCCACTTTCAGATTCTTGTATTTCGATTTCGGAAAGCCGTCCTGTATCAGCCGGACTGCCTCGTTTCGTATGTCAAGGTAACTGTATCTGCTCATGCTCTCCGTCCTTCCAGAAATCCGTTTATGATTCCGATGATGTCCGCCTTGTCGTCATTGCTCAGGCCGAGATACGGACGGGCGACAATGTTCCGCTCCTTCCATCCGAACTGGTGGACTGCCGCGTATACTTTTGTCGCTCCCACAACCACGCTCCAGGAATTCACCTCGCTCGTGATTGAATCCATAAGGCTTCCCTGCCGCCACAATGTTCCGTTGCCGGGATTCATTGTTCCGAATTTTTTCAGGTAGTATTGCTTTGTCGAATCCGCGATGTCAGCCCAGCTGTCGCCGTCCGGCGTTTTCTTTTCCGCAAACCGTTCTTTTGTCTGCGTTTCCATTTCCACGCCGATGTCGTCGAGCAGCTGTTTCCGCTCGGACGGTTTCAGCGCCATTTCGTTGAGCCGGGAGCAGAGCAGCCGT
>CALXOI010000186.1 GCA_944389965.1 uncultured Treponema sp. | reverse complement strand
TAAACACCCGCCCCGTCATCGGCCAGAGGATTGAAATAGCCCAAAATCTTTGTATTGTCTGTCCAATCCGCCCCCACGGGAACGATGAGAATGTTGCTTTCTCCACTTTCGCTTTCTTTTTTCAGATATTCGGCAAACCGCCTGGCTATACGGGTTTTCCCCGTTCCCGAATTTCCCGTTAAAATAACAAAAGGTTTGGCAAGAAGGGAGGTAACATAACGAGAAATCAATAAACCGTGATCATTTATACTATGAAGTTTATGAATAATACTTCTTAAATCAAAATTTTTCGTTGATAAGATAAAATTATTTTCTTCCGTGTAATCTTTTTTGATATTTAAAAGAGATAAAAAGTTTTTAACTCGGGAAGTGTAATTTTTCAGTTCCTCCAATGAGACTGCTTTATTTCTTTTACATTCTCCATTTTCATATTCCAGATACGTATTCATTCCTTCTCTGATAGAACTCATTAAAATTCTGGAGGTACCTTTATTTTCATTATCATCAGATAAGTTGACTGTATTATCTTCCAGTAATGTTTGGTACACCCCGAGATTTTGAAAAATCAGGTCTGTATTATCGTGCTTTATTTTGTATACAGCAGTATCTGAAAAAGAGGTTAGTACTTTAATAAAAGAATTGAAAATTTTGACTTTTGAAATAGTCTGGCCTGTTAATATTTCATAAAAACAAGAAATAAACTCTCGCTCATTTATTTCAACTAATGCATCCAAAATATCTATGTTTGAAGTAAATAAGATTTTCTTCTCATATCTTCTTTTTCCTGTCCTTTCTTTTGCAAAAGAATAATTCTCAACAAATTCAAATTTAGCAAGTTTCCAGATTAATTCAAAAGCTACATTTAAGTGTTCTATTTGAGCTGTTAGTAGAGGATTTTTTGCTATGCAAGAATGGAACAATACTTCATCAACAACTATACTATTGAAAGAAGCTATATAGTTTAATATTCTTTCATAAATTTTCTTGTTTAAAAATATTCCATCATCTTTTAAGCTTGAGTAAAATACTTCAGCTCTTCTATCTTCAGATTTCCAAATTAAATAAAGTAAAACAATCGCCTGCATTGAATGCGGAAGAGATGATTTTATTCCCAGTTTTAACTCTATTGACGGTAGCTCAATTTTTTCTTTAGGATAATTCATTATACTATACCTCGTTATTATCGTTTATAATAATTTTTCCAATTTCTTTTGCCAACAAAGGTGGAACAGCATTTCCAACCTGTTTTAATTGTGAAGTTTTTGTTCCATAAAAAATAAAAGTATCAGGAAATGATTGCAATCGAGCAGCTTCTCTCACTGTAATAGCTCTATTCAATATAGGATGTGTAAATCGTCCTGATGAAGGTGTATCGAATCGTGTTGTAATTGTTACTGAAACATCATCTTTTATAATTCTTCCCCATGTTCCGCTATAAATTGATTTTGTCAATTCTGATTTGGGCAAGTTATTTCGACCACCTCCTTCAGGAACCATACTCATTCTTTTTATTGCGATTTTTGAATGATTAGTGGCTACATGATTGTATAATTTATTACTATTCATTCTTAAAATTTTCTGATAATCGGTCTTACAATCAAATCTGTATTCTTGTTCAAATTCTCCTTCTCCTGAATCAAGAAAAGCCAAATCACTAATTGCCTCCCATGCTGTAACCTTTTTTATTTTATTTTTAGAAAATGATATAGCTTTATTTCCCAATTTTCCAATAATGAAAGCTCTTCTTCTATTTTGCGGTACACCATAATCTGCTGCGTTTAAAATTTCAGAAAACAAGCTATATCCTAATTGAGAAAACATAGATTCCAATTCTTGTTTAAAAAAACCTTTTTCAGTTGTTAACAAATTCGGAACATTTTCCATGACAAAATATTTCGGGCGAATAAAACTAACAACATCAAAATAGTATCTAAAAAGAAAATTTCTTGGATCATTGATACTCTTTCGCTGTCCTTTCTGAGAAAAGCCTTGACAAGGTGGCCCCCCAATAACAATATCTATTTTGTTTCTTATTGTTTGAAATATCGTTTCTATGTCTAATTTGGTAATATCCTCTATAATCAGTTTTTTTTCTCCAAAATTTTTTTTATAAGACATTGCTATGTTTTTGTCATACTCATTAGCCAATATAACTTTAATTCCGGCCATTTCAAATCCTAAAGAAAGCCCCCCAACTCCGGCAAATAAATCTATAGCATTAAGTTCTTTCTGAAACATTAATTTCCTCTATCCTGTTTTTTGCAATTGTAAAATAGGTTTGGTTAATCTCTATTCCGATAAAATTTCTTCCTAATAACTTTGCTGCCACACCTGTTGATCCACTTCCCATAAAAGGATCTATAACTAAATCTCCTTTGTTGGATAAAATTTTTATAAAATGTTCCATCAGTTGTATAGGTTTTTGGGTTGGATGTTTCCCGTAAGTTTTTTCACTCCTTACAGTTAACGCTGTTTCAACAAAATCGTGAATTACATCGCCATTGTTATTAAATGTACCTGTTTTAGTTTTGTATGTAAAATAAATCCATGCTTCAGTTGAATTCACAAAGTGGAGATTCATATTTCTTGGCATTGGATTTAATTTATGCCAAATTCCCGTTGTTTTATAATAAAATCCATGCCTTTCTGCTATTTTAATAACAGACTCAACTTTTATGATTGCCATAAAAACAATCATAGATCCACCAATTTTTATAATTTGTGCTGCTTCCTGAAAAAATAAATCCAATGATTTTATCCATTGTTCATAATTCAAATTATCCCAATCTGATGCCCCAAAAAAATTTGAGCGCATCTTTCTTAAATTTGTATCACGATTTTGCATAAAAAGCCCTAAATTATAAGGGGGATCTGTTAGTATTAGATCCACAGACTGTGCGTTTATTTTTTTTAAAATATTCAAGCAATCTGCATTTAATAATATTGTATCTGGTTCCATTATTTTCCTTTTTAATTTTTTTCAGCATCATCCAATCTACGGAACAAATGCGACAATAAACTTAAATAATCTAATGCATCCATTTCTGTAAACAAACCACTCTCCTGCAAATCTGCTATTTCTTCATGTGCAATCGGATTCCTCGCTCCAGTCATAATTCCTGCTGATAAATTTCTTTGACCTTCTTCTATGCTTAGAATTGTATTTTTATTAAAATTTTGTCCATCTTTTTTTCTGTATTTTTTTGAAACACTTAATATCTTACCCTCTTGTTTTCCCATACCAAAGGCATCATGCATTAAGGTTACATCTGTTTTTTCCAGTCCAGATTTTATTTGAACTTCTGTAATATATCGTTTCATTGCTTCCTCAAACGCCCGATAAAAATCTCCTTTCTGATAATCTTTTGATGAGGCACTCTTAATCATCTCATGCAAATGTCTGTAGTGATAATAAGTGTATTCCGGTACAAGATCGTGAAGCGTTGAAACAACTTTCTGCTGCTGTTCGTTATCCAGTTCGGAATTTTCCACAATGGTATTAACAATATTTTCAACACCCGGTTTTAACTCCCCTGGTAA
>CALXOI010000185.1 GCA_944389965.1 uncultured Treponema sp. | reverse complement strand
GGCACCAGATTTGCCTTGAAGCCCCGCATCCTAGGCCGCCATGATGGACCGGATGGCCAGCACCATCTGGTTCCAGTCCTGGTAACCCAGGATGGCGGCTATGCGCGCCTCCACCGCCCTGCTGTGGCGACGGCCAGCAAGAACATTGGATACATCTCCATGTCCAACACCAGTTACATCAGCTACAGCAGTAACAGTCCAGCCAGCTTGAGAGAGCTTGTACTTGATAAAGTTGCCTTCTTGCCGAGTAACGTACAGGGCACGATACCGCTTAGGTTTTGGTTGACGATTTAATTGCATGACTGGTATTGCGTTCATGTTTACCTCCTACAGACCCACGTCAAACTGACTGTGACATACAACCTTCCCCTCATCCCGGCTAACACCAATGCCGAACAGCAGGCTCTTGGTGGTGATGGTGCCGCAGATAATTCCCTCCTGGCTGTAGAGCGCTGTCTGCTCCGGCCCGATGACCAGGGTGACATCCAGGGCGCTCAGCAAGCTTTTTACACCAGGGCGGCGATGGTCCAGCGGAACCACCACACGGGGTATGGTGTCGTTCGCCACGTTGGAGACCCAGCCAATGCAGCGGCCGCCGTAGGTCCCGCTGTCCTTGTTGTAGTAGGGGTGGCGGTCAAAGAGCAGGATTCTGTCCTCCTCGTACTTGTTCACGCAGGCAAAGCAGCCAAACAAATCTGCTACTTCCTGCAAGCACAACTCATTCATCTTTTTCCTCCTCCCACTCTTCGATGGTGTAGTCGTACCCTAGGCCGATGTTGCAGCTGTCTGCATAGTTCACCGCCCCGCAGTAGTCGCCCTTGTAATGAATCTCCCAACCATTCTCAAAGAGAATTCTCCACGTCTTCATCTCTTAACCTCCTTGCCCATCCGGGCTAATGTTGTGTGGCCTGTAGCCGATTATCTTGCCAGAGGGTGCGGCCTCTGGTAGAATAAGCAACAAATGTTGCAAACAATGGAAAATTATTTTCCACTATAAGCAACAGATGTTGCTTATATTATTAGTATTACTGATTATTACTGATTTGTCAATCAGTAATAATCATAAAAAAGGATTTTTATGGATTTTAATCAAAGATTTACTGATTATTTTAGATTATCAATCAGCAACATAGAAAAGAAACTGGGGCTATCAACTGGGTACATAAGCAACTTCAAATCAGGGAAAATCAAAACCCCTTCTAAACTAGTCTTTGCACTAAAAAACGAAGGTCTAAACCCCGACTACTTTCTCACCGGCGAAGGTTCGCCTGAACTATTGCCGGCTGTGACACCTACAACACTGTTACCACAGCAAGGACTAGAAGAGCGGCTTGTACCATATCTATCCCAGATGGTAGGTGCAACGACTCAACTTGGAGGGAGAAACCGCATACTGGAGATACCAGGAAGCGAGGGTTTGCCACCGCTGTGGGCACTGCAAATGCCAGGAGATAACATGACACCCACCATCAGACAGGGGGACGTGGTAATATGCACAGATGATGGTTACACCGGAGATGGATTGTATGTGTATCGGACGGCAGGATTTTGTCAGGTAAAGCGGCTTATGCTCCAAGGAGCAATGTGGCATGTAACAAACGACAATCCTGCCTATCCGTCATGGAGCACACCTGTGGAAGAATTAGATGTGGTGGGTAGGATTGTTTATATTATATTAAGATTATAGCCTGGGACTTGCAGGCAAAAGGCGGGAAAAACTATGCTTGCAGTATGGGGAATGGAATCATTTTTTACGACAATCACAGTTACACTGGAGACGGATGGTATATATTAGCAGAGCAGATTGCACCTGTCAGACTGGAAATGCGGGACGGGAAAATCCATCGAACAATGACAGGAGAGCTCGTTAAAAAAGAGCAGATAACAGGCAGAATCATAGCTGTAGGAATCCCAATACCCCCCCCCCGACATATTTTTGAGAAAATAAAAGAAAACACCTTGACAACTAAGACTATATCCTTCATGCTTTCCACATGGAGGATTTTTTATGAAAAAGTTAATAAGTTGCTTGGTGTTTGTGTCTGTGTTAGCGGGTGTAAGTGGCCAAAAAAGCTACAACATTGGAACATCTCATTATGGCTCAGTCTTGGAAAGAGGTTCTAGTGAAATGGGAGACTGGGAGGTGTTTCTTATTAAAACCAATAGTGATTTTATATCTTTTTCGTTAAAATGCAATGATTCGGTCGAAGGCTTTGGTCGAGTTGGATTGTCTGTTTCTCGCTATTATTATGGCGACAAAGAAGATTTGTCGTTGCACATATCTATAGGCGATGTGAAGAAGATTCAAAAAGGAGATATAACTGCTATTGCGATAAAAAGTGGAGAAGAGTACATTCACCCTATAGAGTTCGTCGATACATCCTCTGACCAACCTGATAAATATGGTTTTTATTCTTATGGACTGATGTTTGATATAGATGATGAATTGTTAAGAATAATGGGGAGAACAGAAAGAATGTTGTTGATTTTCTTCGTCAAAGAAAGCGGCATATTACACGAGATATCCATACCTAAATCTTTTATCAACGCTTTAACATCGTTTTGACAGAAATCACAAAACCAGCTTCTTTTGCATGATTTCTGGACAGGATAGGTATTTTGAGGAGAAGACAGATAATAGCCACTCGCCCCGCACTGTGCGGGGCTTTTTTTTGTCCCTTTCTACCACATCTGTTTAATTCATTTTTTTCGACAACTTCTACCACATCGGCTCAATATAACTCCTTGCTGATACAATCATCATCAAGGAGTGGCTATGTACAAGAATAATTCCAAGGGAAAGCCCTACTATACACAGCGAAACAATAAAATCAAACCTGGCTCAAGCTGCAATGTTACCAGCATGGTGGCCGCATTGTCTGCTGCGGGCTGGCCGGTGGAGAAGATGGCCAGTGGTGGGCGACAGCCAGAGGATGAGCTGATGCGGTTCATCCTGACGGACGCCGCCTGCGACCGCAAGTGGCGGATGCTTGACCCGCAGGGAAGGATTCCCCCCAACGAGTGGCACGCAGTCCTGGCCTATGGTACCAATAGATGGCTTTTGGGACTGGGATATTCTTCTGGCATTGTGGAGTGGAAGGAGAATGCCACACTGGAAGAAATTCGCCAGCAAGTGGACAAGGGAGGCTCTGTTGTGGTGAGCGGACAATTCCCTTACCAGGGCGGAAAACTTGACCATGTGGTGGCAGTGGTGGGGCATGATGCAGCAGGCTTCATCATTGATGACCCATGGGGAGACTGGCACGACGGATATATTACTACCAAGGGCAATGACATTTCCTTGACTCAAAGCGAGGCATTGCAGATGCTCAAACCCTTGGGAAGTGGTAAAAAATGGGCTCACCTAGTGAAGCCCTATATCAGCCTTGTACAAGACGAGGCTAAAAAAGAGGAGGCCTTATATGAGGGCTAAAAGCGTTTCCCTGTGGGTAATTATCCTGTCAGGGGTATGGGTGGCAGTGCTGGCACTGGCAAAGGGTATGTTCCCTGCTGTAACTGGCTCAGAGCTTGGACTTGGAGTTCCTGAGATTATCGCCACAGGTGTGTTCTTTGTCATCATCTTTACTCCCGTGTACCGTTCAATTTGGCTGGACAAACAGCTGGGAGCCAAGATGGAAGAAGCGAAGATGAACAATGCCAACACAGACAAGCTTGTGGAATTTGTGGCAAGTGCGCTGAAATCATGTGTGAACACAGAAGGGCTTCGGACACAGAATGAGATTAACCTAGGGGCCTATCTTCACCAGCTGGCAGATAAAAACAAGACCTCTGGTGAAACCGAAGGAGAGACTGGTCAGACAGAAGCTGCAAAGGCCGAAGGGGTGTAAATGTGGCAGGCAGGACGAGTAATAAAACTTGCCGCCTGCTTGCTGGGGCTGGCATCCTCCTTGTGTTGGGGGGAGCCAGCCTTTGTTTGTTTTGCCGATGTGGAGGTAAAGCAGATACAGCAGGAGCTGGAAAGCATGAAGCTGTCGCTGAACGTGCTCAGGCAGTCGCAGGAGAGGTCAAGCAGGGAATCGATGATGCTCAGCAAGGAGTGCGAAGAGCTGGAGAAAACATTGCAGCTAGCCTTGATGGAGTTGGAGACATCAGAAGGGCAGCTGATACAATCGTCACAGAAGTCAGCCGAACTGGAGACGCTGTTGCAGACATTGAGGCTGGAATACGACGAATTAATGAAATCATACAAACGGCTCAGCAGAGAAAAATCGCTGTGGAAGGGAACTGCGGCAATACTGGCTGTGACGACGGTAGGAATGGGATTGTGGATAGCCCTGAGTAGGTAGACTACAGGAGGTGGCAAAATGGACTTGGAAATGATGGAGGGCATTAAGGGCTTGATGACCCTCCTTGGTTTCGTTGGTGTAATCGCTGGGTTTGGCGCATTCAAAGGCGAAACTGCCCATCGAATTAAAGATCTTGAAAACAAGGTGGACAAGCACGAAACTTCTATAGAAGAGCTGAAGGATGATCATCAGAGCTTAAAGGTGCAGGTAACCTCTATGGCGGCGGAAATCAAGGTAAAGCTTGACTATATCCAGGAGCAGTTGGCAGGTATCTCTCGGCGTATTGGAGGTGAGTGATGCCCAGAAGAAGCAAGATAGAGATGCAGGGACTGGTGGAACGTATCGTGGATATGTTTCACCTGGACAAGATGAGTCAGCGGGATATTGCCGAGAAGCTCAAAGATGAAGGGTACGACGTTTCCAAGTCTGGTGTTGGCCGTGTGCTTTTGGATCACGCAGGCCAGATGAAGGCTTATCAGGCTGCAGCTATGGAGGCTTCTGCCATCGTGAAGGAACTTAAAAGTGAAAGTGGCCTTGACATGGCGGAGGCTACCAGCCAGATAATCCAGATGAAGCTTTTAGAAGCGGTGAAGAATATCGGTCCAGATGAATTGGATGACATGGATTTGGACAAGCTTTTTTCTGCGGTGCGAAAAAATGCCCAAAGCCAGGTACAGATAGCAAGGGTAAAGCTGGAGTATGAGCGGGGTTACAACAAGGGGCTTTTCAGGGCTACCGAGGTGGTGGAAAGTGAAGCAAGAAAGGCAGGGCTTACCGAGGAGAACATCGACATCATCAAACGACGTATCCTTGCCTTGAAGGTGGATGCCAGTGAAGAAGAATAACAAGCTGGAGGTGCTACTGCCCTACCAAAAGCGATGGATAGAGGATAACAGCGAGCAGAAAATACTGGAGAAAGGACGGCGGACAGGAGGCTCTTTTGGTGAGGCTCTTGCCTCCGTCCTTGCTGCTATTCCGGCCGAAGGATGGAGCAACACCTACTACCTGGGCTACAACAAGGACATGACCCGCCAGTTCGTCAGCGACTGCTCCTGGTGGGCCACCCAGCTACAGGTGGCCTGCTCAGACATTATAGAAGAAAGACTGATAGACGACGATCGAAGGGATGTGACTACCTTCCGCATCACATTCTCCAGCGGGGCCACCATACAGGGGCTTCCCAGCGAAGCATACGTACTGCGAAGTAAGCAAGGACGAGTAATACTGGATGAAGCTGCCTTCTGTTCCAATTTTAACGAGATTATTAAGGCAGCTCAGGCTTTGCTGATTTGGGGCGGACAGTTCATCATTATAAGCACTCACAACGGAGAGGATAACCCCTTTAATCAGCTGGTTCGTTCGGTAAAGGAGGGACGGGACAAGCAATGGAGCTTGCACACACTTCCTTTCTCTGTGGCGGTGGAAGAAGGACTTTATCAAAGAATCTGCCTGCAAAATGGCTGGAAATGGAGCAAGGCTAAGGAAGATGACTGGATAGAGAAAATCAGAAAGATTTACAAGGATAATGGAGATGAGGAGCTTGAGTGTATTCCTGCCAATGGACAAGGCAAGTACTTTAGTCCAGGGCTTTTGAACTCCTGCAGGGATGAGCGTGTGCCCATAATTAGATGGAACTTTGGAAGCGACTTTCTTTTCAAAAATGCTTTGTATAAAAAGCGGGAGGTGGAAAAGCTTTTCCGGCGGGACGTGGAGCACATCATCAGGGGCTGCGGCGGGAAGGTGTACATCGGGGAGGACTTCGCCCGCAGCGGGGACCTGACAGTGTACTGGATTCTGGAGCAGGCGGGGACTAGGTGCCGGGTACGGGCGGTGGTGGAGGTGAAGAACTGCCCCTTCGAGGAGCAGGAGAACACCGCCCGCATGATGCTCCACGCCGCCAGGGAGCAGGGAAAACTGGGCGGCATGGCCATAGACGGCAGGGGAAACGGGCAGCAGATAGCCGAGACCATGAGTCTGGAATTTCCGGGGGCTGCAGTGGCGGTAATGGAGACTGCAGCCTGGTATGCTGAATGGTTCCCAAAGATGAAGGCATTGATGGAGATCTTTGATTGGACCATTCCAGATGACCAGATCATTATGGCCGACTTTGGAGTTGTGGTACTAAAAAACGGAAATCCCTATGTGCCTGATATTAGGCTTAAAGACAGGGATGGTGGAAGGCGACATGGAGATGCTGCTTTGGCGGCGGTACTGGCCTGTTATGCCGTGTCTGAGTGTGCGGCAAGTCCTGAGCCTATGTTTTACAGTGTTAAAAATCAGATAGAGAAAAAATCAATCTGGGACAAGCTTCCTTGGAAGTAATGAAGGCTGTGGCGTGTTGCCACAGTCTTTTTTTTGTGTGTTAGTCTTATTCTGCCCACAGATGGGTCAGCTGGAGGAAATATGCCACGAGAAAAATCAGTGACCACAAGAATTATAGACGTATCAGGATTCAGGAATATTGTATCCTACATGAGCGACACGGCGGAATGGCTTGCAGACACCGGGGAAAGCCAGAGGATTTTTGACAAGATGCTGGAGGATAGCAGAGTCGGCTCCTTGATAGAATTAAGAAAAGACCAGGTGCTACTGCTGGAAGGAAGTTTTACTGATGGCGGGGATGAATTTGTAGACAAGGCGGTGCGGGAAAATCTTGGGTTCAACACTTTTTTCAATTTGAACAACATTCTTTTAAATGCCGTTCCCTTTGGCCTTGCAGCTGTGGAGATTCTCTGGAGCAGAAAAGACGGTCTTTTGGTGCCTTCCGGTTTTGTCCCTATTCCCATGAAAGCCTTGAGTTTTCCAGGCTGGGGAGCTGCAAAGGATTACATGACTCCCATGCTTAGCGGACAGCAGATTTACCTAGATAATCCTGATAAATTCCTTATCCATCGAAACGACAGTGGTAACGGCGACCGCTGGGGAACTCCTGTACTGAAGCAGGTATACTGGCCGTGGAAGTTCAAAACCTTTGGCTTTGACGCCTGGATTTTTGCCGCCAAGAAAATTGGAGTACCTACTATCCTTGCTCTGTTCGAGACAAAGGGAGAGGAGGAAAGTAGAGCAAGAGCAAAGAATCTTGTGGAAGTCTTGAGTCAATGGGAAGCTGGAAGCAATGGAGCTATGGGGAACGTGAAGGATGTAAAGGTTATCTCTAGTTCTATCCAAGACTTTAACACTTTAATTGAAACTTGTAATGCTGAAATTGCCTACGGAATCACGGGTCAGAGTCTAGCCACAAACCAAGCACAGTATGGCACGAGAGCCCAGAGTGATACCCACGTGGGAGTGCTAAAAACTGTGATAACCAAGGACGCTTATCTTCTCCAGCAGACAAACCAGCAGCTGGTGAATGCTTTTTGCAGGCTGAACTTTCCCGGTCGTCCCATTCCTACTTACGACATTGATTCCACTGATATTGCTGACTGGGCAGTGGTGCGAGAAGCTATAGACCGAGGAATCCCTGTTTCCAAAGCTGCCCTTTACGAAAAGTTACGATTGCCACGGCCAAAGAATGAGACTGATAGCTTTGTAAAGGAGCAGGCAGAGAGCTTTGGATTTGACGACAGTTTTTTTTTGCCGAAACGGTAGGGACAGAAGGAAAAAATGCCCAGAAGATTGAAAGCCTGGTGCACAAGGCCCGCCAAGCCATAGCCTCAAGCTATGCCAAGAGAATCAGGCAGACTGTGGAGGAGGAGCTAAAGAATCCGGGATACCTAGAGAAAATCAAGACGCTACCCCACAGCAAGGAAGCTACTAATGTCACGGCACTACTTTTTACAAAGGTGCTTTTGATGGGCATGAATCATGCCTTGGGTAAGAAAAAGAAGGGACACAAGTTTGCTGACGGCGTGGATGAGCAGGCTCAGACAGGGCAGGATGTGGAGGTGCTGCCCTTTGAAGAGGCTGTGGAATACATGCAAGGGCGATTGCCTTTAGATGCAAGGGAATACTACAAGCTTGCAGATAAGGCGAGGTTCAGGGCCTTCACCGTGAGCCTGCTGGCAGACGGAGATCTTCTGGTGAAGACAAAGAATATGCTTGCCAAAAACTTGGAAGAAGGTGGTGGCCTAAAGGACTTTCTTGTAAAAACTGACACAGATTTGCTGAAAGGTGTGGGCATGGCAGGAGCTGGTGGTGGCTGGTACTGGGAGACGGTGTACCGAACCGGTGTGCAGACAGCCTACAATGTTGGCAGGGCCATAGGGTTTGAGGCGGTGCCACCGGTGGCGCTGGAGCTGGTGGGAATTGGGGATGCAAGACAAACGGAGCTTTGCAAAAGCCTTACCCAGCCACCAGTACGCAGGCTCTATGGGGATGATTTTTGGAAAAGGTTCTGGCCGCCCTTACACTTTAACTGCCGTACCACGGTGCGGGCAATCTACGACGAGCAGGAGCTAGAAGAGCAGCCTATTACTGGAATCCCTGCCGATGCAGAGAAACACAAGAGCCAAGGCTGGGGAAGCTACCCGCTGGACGATAACAAGTGGTGGGAGGAGCTTCCCAGCATGAAGAAGCGAGCACAGGCTTATGGTGTGCAGGGGATGATTGACAGGGCAAAAAGAGAACTGATTGAAAAAGACTTTGTTACAGGTCGCTCTCTTAGTGCTATGGCTAAAAGGTTTTATGTAGATACAGGTATTCCAGTCAAAGCTGATGAAGAATTCCCTGTATATATAAAAGAAGGTTCTCATGTAACAGGCGTAAAAGTTATTGCCGAGGGGACAGGAATCAGGGAGGTGCAAAGATTGATAAACACCTATTTACTTCCAAACGGAACCTTGACATCGGCAAAGGACTGGTATAAAGTGAGGGGTACGGCGATTCTTTTTGATACCATAACAGGAAAAGAATATAAGGCCGAGATACACTGGTATCAGTGCAAGAACATCGGAAAGGTGGAATTCAAAGAAAAAAGGGAGTTGCGATGAAAGTAAAATGTATAAAAGCGGTAAATATAGATCTGACTCTTGGGCAAATATACGATGTCATAAAAATCGAGGATAGGTTTGGCCGAGATTATTATAGAATCGTTGACGACAGCGGCGAAGATTATGTTTATGGAGCCAGCTGTTTCGAGATAGTGGAACCCTAACCACCCCAGCCCCGAAAATGGGGCTGATTTTTTTTGTTGATTACTTTCACTTGCGTACAAGAAACAGGATCGCAATTCCTGTTCTACACTCAACTCCAAAAACATTTCCTCCTTCTTGTCGGCAACGCTCACCGCTCGTACGGTGATTCCCCTTCAAATTTACGATGTATACAGCATCGTATTCAGTCTCCGCATTTTTTCGGAAATTGGCAAAAGAAACACTTTCTAAAAAAGAGTTGTTTACAATGTACGTTATAACTCCGCTAGTCAGATTGTCGCTTGCCCATCGAATTGCACGAACGTAACCGTCATACAATGCCTGTTGATTAGTTGCACACCCGCCGTAGGTCTCCCGAATTCGTTTGTCAACGGAATCGTTTTTTCCACACTTGCCGTAGGGTGGATTTCCTATTATCAGGTTCACCTTATATGGATTCATAGAAAACGCATCCGTATGGATAACATCTGCTTTACCCTTGTACTTTTGTTCCGTATCCTTACATTGTCCACTCCGAATCTCATAGGCTGTTATCTGACTCACTCCGTGTGATATGAGTGAATCGATAAACACTCCGTCGCCAGTGAACGGATCCATGGCGTTTATCCCATCTAAAGGAGTCCCGAGGTCTGCCAGCAGGTGTATGGCACTTCTCGTCATGAAGTTGACAATAACACTATTCGTGTGGGCAACTCCATAGGTACGTGATTCTTCAGTCATTCAGCAATACTGCCACACTAGAAGCCAATGCAAGCAACGTCACCCAGCCCCGAAAATGGGGCTGATTTTTTTTCAACCCTCCTCCGCCCCAAACAACTCCAGCTGTATATATTCGGGTTCAATCGGCTCATATAGATCGCATCCGCCGTACCACCCAAACTCCCTCGGCCTCTTTTTTGTGTATCCTCCACAGAGCATCCCGTGGTGGCCACCCCACCCATTCATCGTACCGCAGAGCTTGCAGCGGACACACAAAGAAAACCAGTCGAATCTAAAATTTTCCAAGAATTTTTCAAAGCTATATGGATTGCTCCCGCGTTTGTCTTTTGGCGGCAATCCATTGTACGACCGCAGGTACTGGGAATAAACCCGCTCCCGTACCTCCTCCCGCTCCCACTCTGGTATGCCGTATATCGCCGCCGCTTGTTGGCAACGGAGTAGTGTCTCCTGCTCGCTCTCCCTCAACTGTGCCTGCATCTCTGCCGCCTCCTGCTCCCTGGAAGGGCTCAACTGGCTTAGCTTAGTTGGTATCAACATCTATTTTCCTCCGGGTTTATCCTATCATTCCGGGTGGTTGCGGGGGCTATCCTGTAGGGCACGGCAGGCAAGGCGGAGCGGGCGGCGGGGCTTGCCTCAAATACCTGCTGAAACCTGTTTTTCATCGGTGAAAACCGCTATTTACTACCTTTTCCCCATAACTTGCCATGTACAACAGAAAGAGTTCAAAATCAAGCCGTTTTTAAAATCTGTCTTCACGGCATTGTTTTACAGAAATTCTGCCATGCAATACTGTATCCAGGAGGTAAACATGACCTACATCAGCGGGCCCATCACCGGTGTGGACGGATGGCAGGAGCAGTTCATCCAGGCGGAGAACTGGGTGAAGGAAAACCTTGACAAGAACATCAAGAGCTCCCGGCTCATCAGCCAGAGACTGGAGCGGGAGCTGGGCAGAACTCCAGAGGAGATTCCCTGGGAGGAGTATATGCGGGCGGACCTGCGGGAGCTCACCTGGTGCGACACCATCTTTGTAATGAGGGGCTCGGAGGGCAGCAAGGGCGCGGCTCTGGAGCTCCACCTTGCCCAAGGGCTGGGACTGCGGGTCTGCCATCAGGAGGATGTATGCCAAGGATAAGGACGTGGCAGCTGTGCCGCACAGGGAAGCACGGGCAGGACGGGGCCACCATCACCCGGCAGGACCTGCAGGACCTGGTGGACACCTTCGTCCCCACCCGCCCCATCAGCATAGGGCACGACATGGCCAGGGGCGACAACTTTCCTAAGTTTGGAGATGTACTGGCATTAGAAGGAATACGAGATGACCCAAACCATCCCGGAGAGCAGGTGCTGGTAGGAAGCGTCATGCTGCACCCTGAATTAGACAGTATCTATGACGATGGTGACGGAAACGGCTTGTACAAGGGCTGGTCTGTTACCATACCTAGGAGAGCAAGTGACGGTAAGCGGTATTTGCACAGCCTAGCAATCACCGGGGCCACGCCGCCCAAGATTCCAGGGCTGGAGCAGCTGACCGTGACAAGCAGCTATTCAGAAGGGGATGCGGTGGAGACCTTCACCTTCACCGACAGCCCGAAGCTACAGGAGGATTCCATGACGGATGAAGAGAAGAAGAGGATGGAGGAGCTGGAGGCCGAGCGGGACCGGCTCAAAAAGGAGCTGGAGGAGCTGAAGGCCAAGGGCGGCAAGGACGCCAAGCCCAAGGTGCCCCCAACGGAGGACGACCCCAGACAGAAGGGCGAGTATAACGACGCTGCCAGCAAGGCCATGATTGCCAAGCTGGAGGAGATGGAGGCGGAATTGCGGCAGGCCAAGGTGGAACGCTTCTGCGACGCCATCAGGGACAGGGTGCCCGCAGGAATCCTGGACAAGGCCAGGGCTCTGGCGGCAGGACTTGCCGAGGGAAAGGAGGTCAACTTTTCCGACAACACCAGCGCCGACGCATTGCTGACGCTGCAGGAAATCTTGAGCCTGTGGCCCACAATGGAGGGACAGCAGCTGTACAGCTTCTCTGATGACGGGGACAGTAAGGATAAGAATAGCAAGAACGAGGGCTGGATCAAGGTGGCCAGCAGGTTGTAGGAGGCGGCATGAAAGAGATGCAGATATATTTTGACCGTGGCGTTGTCCACCCCGGACACCCACCGGTAATCATGATGGGCCAGATGAAGGCGGAGACAAAGGCTTTGAAGGCGGGAACCATCCTGACCCTGGCAGACGGAGTGTATTCTGCCGTGGGCTCCAGCGGAGCTCCTGCGGCGGTGCTGCTGGAGGATGTGGAAGCCCATACCAAGGTGGTGACAGCAGAGATTATCCGTCACGGCATGGTGGTGCGCTCCCGGCTCCTGGACCACAGCACCGCAGCTGAAAAGCTTGCCGAGGATGCACTGGTGAACAAGCTTTCTGCTACAGGATTGTATCCTGTCCAGGGCGGATGGACAGACAGCAACTTCAGATAGGAGGATTGGATTAATGCCAACAAAGACCATTACCATCAGACGAGAGGACATCGAGCGGGTTGTCGCCCAGATGCCTGAGAACACTAGCCTTGCCCGCAGCTACTTCGGGGCGGGCAGAATGAAGAACAGCACCCACATCAGCGCGGCCAACCTCAAAAGGGAGTATGGCAATGTGCCTGTAGTGGTGCGAGGGGACACGGGAATCGTACCCAAGCACGGCATGGATGTGACGGACATCGTCCCCATGCCCATCGAGATTGACGACAAGATTCGTGCCACCGAGATGGACGAGTACGAGCGGGCCTCCGGCGAGGGCAAGCAGCAGATCATCGACGAGTACCTGAGCCAGCACGCCGACATGGTGCGGGAGACCACCAACGCCCTGTGCTGCCAGGCCCACCGGGGAAAGATTGACTACATGATGAAGGCGGGCTCAGGGCTTGTCCGCTACCAGGTGAGCTACGGGGAGGTGAAGAGCTTTGTGTTCGGCAAGACCCTGGCGGCAGCCACCATGGGGGACGTGGTGCGCTTCCTCTCCCAGCTCAAAA
>CALXOI010000184.1 GCA_944389965.1 uncultured Treponema sp. | reverse complement strand
TGATAAGGAATACTAGCTATAATTTTACTGTATTCATTCTCTGTTCTTGTTATGTGTTCATCCTTTATGGAAGGAAATTTGTCTGTAATCAGTTTCTTTATTTCTTCCGCGATAAGATTTTCTGGGATCATACCTCTTCTCTTTCCCTGGCAACCTGTTTCATTATAGCGGCATATTTCCAATTTCCGGAAAGGAATGACGCTACAATAAGCTCATATTTTTGTTCTGTTGTAGGGTTTCCTATGGAATAGAACATACGGGGATTGCCCATCACTTCTAACAGCATGGCGTTTTTGGCTTCAAAATTGTCAGAGGAAATTTCCTTCTCCATGAAGACATTCTCTATGTCTTCCCGCGTTTTACATTCTTTTAAAGTCATGCTTTTCTCTCTGTCTAAAAAGACATCCTTCCCTTTAAAAATCTATAACTATAGTATAACACATAATAATATTTTTGTGTAAAAAAATATTATTATGTGTCACATATTATCACCTATACCTATTTCAGTCTATACATCCATAGGCCTCTACCGCCACATGAGGCGGTTTTCGTGGAGCCAGGCGAGGACGCGGCCGAAGAGGTGGAAATCTTCAATGGTGGAGGGGTCGCCGGAGTGCAGTTCCTTGACCAGCTCGGCTTTGTCCAGTTCCGGGGAGTGCAGCGAGTATATGCGGATTTTCCGTTCCAGTGGCTCGAACTTCAGCAGTTTGCAGTAGACGGCGCCGCCGAAGGCGAACACGTAGAGGTCGTCCCGTGCCGGTTCTTCTCCGGATGCGGCGTCAAACAGAACGATGTCGCCGTCGTTTATGCCTGCGCCAACCATGCTGGTTCCGGAGACCCGGAATGCGTACAGTTTGGCGTTCCGGAGGGAGGGGAAGGCGCCGAAAGGTTCGATATAGCCGTCAACGATGTCCTCATCCTGCCATTCCTGACCGGGACCGCAGGACACCCGCTGCCGCAGGACGGGGATTCTTGCGGATGAGGCCGGTAAAGTGTGGTTTTCCCGGAACATTTCGCCTTCGCCGGTCAGAAGCCAGTCAGCAGATACTCCAAATTCAGCAACCAAAGCCAGAATTACATTTTTTGATATGTCTCTCTTACCACTTTCTATTTCAGATACAACACTCTTTTGTACTTTCAGTTTTTCAGCCATATCTTTTTGAGATAATTCGGTCTTTTCTCTAACAAGCGAAAATCTTTTGGAAAGCTCATCTTCTCCTTTTTTTTTGTTCATAAAAAATGAACGAAATTCATTTTTTATGTTGACAATTCATTATTTATGAATTATAGTTCACATATACAGAATTGTATCAAAAGAAATTCTGTATATGTGATTTTCGGCGGGTTTTCCGCCGAGGTTTACAAGTCTTGCTCCCCTAGGTAGGGGGAAAGAAGCCGCAGGATTTCTGCGGCAAGTTTTTGGGTTTCACGGTGATCTTGTTGTGGCTGTTTTCCGGTAACGAGGTATTCGACTGTGGTGCCGAGGGCTTGGGCAATTTTGTATGCGGAAACGACATCAGGCAAGCGATCATGGGTTATCCACCCACGGAGAGTAAGGAGACTTATTCCTGCTTGGTCTGCAATTGCCTGTTGTTTTGTATTCCTAGCCTTGATTAAGGATTTGGTTCGTTGCCAAAAGTCTAACATATAGAGATTTTCGGCAAAGAAAATTGCTATTTAACAACAATTATTGTTGACAAAATTGCTGTATAGATATATATAATTAATTATAAATTGCCATTTGGCAATTTTATATAAAAGACCTGCTGCGCGAATCCGTCATTTGGCGCAGCCGGTTTTAGGCGCAAGCCGCAAAATTAGGTGAATGACGGCACCTGGTTTTGCGGCATTTTTTTTGAAGGGGGAAATTGATGAAAAAATTAATCCGTAAAACTTATGGAGTCAGCAGGGACAAGGCTATTGATATTGCAATGAATACAAATTGTGTGTCACGGGAAGTCGCGGAGCAATATACAGATTCGGAACTGAAGGAGGTTCTTCAGTTATTGGGGTTAAAAGCAAATTTTTAAGGAGGATGGGATGTCTTTTCCTAAAGGTCTGGTAAGAGATTATGCTGCCGGAAGAATTTCACGGCAGGCTTTTATCGCTGCTTTTGAGGAATGGCAGGTCAGCCATGGTATTGACCTGCGGATTAAGGGCCGATGTGACAGAATGGGGACGTATGTGGAATACAGGGGCGTGCGTCTGTATTTGTCTGGTATTCCACGGAGTTGCCCGGTACGTTTGATTGATGCTTTGTTTGCCTTTTGCAGAAAGACTGACTGTGAAATCAACTGGAGATTCATATGGTAAAGGTGTCCCAGTGTTCCAGAATATTACGGTACATGAAAGAAACCGGGGGGATAACTTCCTGGGAAGCGATAAAGGAATTCGGCTGCATCCGTTTGTCCGACAGGATTTACGACCTGCGCCGGGCGGGATGGCGGATAAGAGGGGAGCGGGTTTGCGGTAAAAACCGGTACGGCGAGACAGTGAAGTTTAACCGGTATTTTCTTGAGGAGGGACAAAATGGAAGTGATTTTTCCTGAAATTAAGGTTCTGCTTAAAGCAATCTATTCCCTCAAAGAGGAGATTGCGGGAAAGCAGGATTCCGCCCTTGTATCCCAATGGTACAACGATGAACAATGCTGGCAGTTGAAAGGCGGAATGGCGTTGAATACGTACCGCAACAACCGGTTCTTTCAATGTAAGGGTGGAAATCCTGACGGTTACGTTGGGGGAAGAAAAGTTTGGAGTCGGGATAGTGTTCGAGAATGGTTAAATCTTACTGATGATGAACTTGAAGACTATCACAAAAAATACAGAACAGGAGCGAAAAGAAAATGAAGAACTCTGCATTGTATGAAAAAGTAATTGAGATGGGGAATGTGTCATTTGTTGATACAAGCACTTTTACCCACGAGCAATGGCTTGCCTTGCGTACTACCGGTATCGGCGGGTCTGATGCCGGGGCAATTATGGGGCTTAATAAGTATGCAACGCCATTGAGTATTTATCTTGCAAAAAAGGATTTTGCACATTTTACCGGTAATAAGGCAACGGAATGGGGAAACATCCTTGAAGATCCGGTACGGCAAAAGGCCCGTGAGGAATTGGGGATAGAGATAGAGACTGTTCCGGGTATGTTCAGAAACAAAGAACATGATTTTATGACGGCAAACTTTGACGGACTTGTATATATTGACAGTGAAAAAGAAATCGCCGGCAGTGTTGTTCGTGGTCTTGGCGGACACGAGATAAAAACATCACGAACCGGCGACGGTTTCACGGTAGATGAAATTCCTGATTCCTACTATGCACAAGTTCAGCATTATATGGCAGTTACCGGGATTTCATTTTTTGTGCTTACCGTTTTTATTTTCGACCGTTACGAGGGGCGACATTATGTAATTCCCCGGAATGATGATTTTATCAAAATACTTATAGAACAGGAATTGAATTTTTGGGAAAACAATGTTCTTGCAGATGTTGCGCCCGCTCCTACCGGAAATGAGCAGGAAATGGATTTGGTTAAATCTTTACCAATGACAGAAGAACTGTGTCTTGACGGTGAATGCGAAGCGTGGCTTGCAGAAAAAGATGTGCTTGATGCCCGGATTAAGGAACTGCAATCCAGATCTGATGTAATTAAAGAACAGATTCTTTTGAAAATGGTTGAAAGTTCCGGAGTTTCTGACGGGGCTGTAAAAGCGACGGCGACTTGCGGACTGTGGAAAATTACACTGAATACACAAACAACCAAGAGAGTTGATGCAAACGCATTGAAGAAAGCCGGATTGTATGACCAATTCACAAAAGACAGTGTCAGCAAGGTTATGAGGATTTCAAGAATCAAAGACTAATACGGGGGATATGAAATGCGTTTTTTGTGGATTGATACTGAAACAACCGGGCTTGAAGTTACTGACAGTG
>CALXOI010000183.1 GCA_944389965.1 uncultured Treponema sp. | reverse complement strand
GTTACTGACAGTGCTGCTTTTGAAGTTGCAATGATTCTTGTAGACAGTGGAAAAGTTATTTGCAGCCGGTGTTTTTTCCTGAATCCGCTGAGTGAGACTATCAAATATCACGAAGAAGCCGGAAAAGTTCACGGGTATTCAGAAAATGATATACGTTCCTTTCCGACTGAATCGGAGCAAGTACAGAAAATAGCGTCTTTTTTGAAAGATGCACGGGAACTTTGGATGAAAGACGGCAGCAAGACAGAGAAGATGATTGTTGCCGGGTACAATGTCGGATTTGACATTAAGCATTTGAAAGCACTGTTGGAGCGTAACGGCTTTCACTACGGAGATTATTTTTCTGATGTTGTGGCGGATGTTTTTTTGCAGGTAAAGAAAGCGGGCGAAATGATGATTCTGCCATATCTTAAAAACAGAAAACTTGCAACGGTGGCGGAACATCTGGGGATTGATATTGGCAAAGCACATGATGCGCTGTCCGACATCAAGGCGACCAGAGAGGTTGCAAAATCCCTGGCTAAAATGGGTGTCAGTTTAGGATAGGATTTTATATAAGGAGAAAACAATGAAAGTAAACGGGAACAATGCGGTTATGAAGGCAGAGGAGAAAAAAGGAACTCTCCGCGGATGGCTTGAGGAAAGGAAACGGGATCTGATGAATGCAATCCCAAAAGGGACAATTGAGGTTGACAGGTTTGTTCAGTCGGCAATGCTTGCCCTGACAAATCCGAAAAACCCGGATCTGTTGAAATGTGATAAAGAATCAATTTCCCGGGCTTTAAAAGAGGCGGCGAGTTACGGACTTGAATTGAACGGAACGCTGGGGCAGGCATACCTGATTCCGTATAACGAATCGGTGCGCAACCCGTCGGGCGGATGGGACAAAGTGATGACCTGCCATTTCCAGATGGGATATAAAGGGCTTATTGCACTTGCCCGGCGGTCAAACACAATCAAGACAATTGCTGCAGAGTGTATTTATGAAAATGACGAGTTCAGCTGCGAGCTTGCCAGCGGCCGTTCGATTCATCACAAAATGAACATCTTTGAAGAACGGGGGAATGTCATCGGATATTACTGTCTTGTCGAATTGACGAACGGTGGTGAACAGTTTGCCGTAATGAGCAAAAAAGATGCGGAAAAGTTCCGGGATACCTATTCAAAAACTTATATACAGGCGAAAGACAAATCAACACAGAATTGGGGTAAAAATTTTGATGCGATGGCGTTGAAAACCTGCGTTATCAAGGCACTGAAGCTTTGTCCCATTTCAATCGAGGCGTTGGAAGCGGTAGGCAAGGAAGAAATGAAAGACCTTGAGGGAGATGTTACAGGCATCGCATACGAGGAACAGATTGAAAAGAATACTCCTGTCATTGCTTCTCCGAAAGAGAAAAAACAGGCGGTTACGGTAGAAACCAGAAACGAACCGCAGCCGGTGGCGGAGCTTGCAGAAGAAGCACTCGGAATCTCGAAAGCTGAACAGGAAATGATTGGTGCCGCTTTTGACGGCAACAGTCCGGGATTTTTTGACGGGGATATTTTCTGATGAAGATTTGCGGTTTCTTTCATGGTGTGCTGCTGAATGACAAGATTGTGCTCAAGCCAAATGACGGAAAGGATATTTCTGTTATCAGAAAACTTTTCAGCTCAAAGATAAACAGGGAAAAACGGGCACAAAAAGAAATCCTGCTGAAATGTGAAATCGACGCTGCGTTTCAGCAGAGAAGTTTCAAGCAGCTTAATGCCGTGTGGAAACTGATAGAAGTCATCTTTGAATCTGAAAACGGGTACAAACCTGTAGAGGAAGAAAAGTATGAATTGTACCTGGATCTGCTTGAATTGTATGCGGACAAAATCCCGAACCGGTACAACAGGGCTCTCCGTTCAATCCATATTTCGGAGGCTAATACCCTTGCGGCTGCACATTTTATTGACGGTCTTATGTACCATCTGTCAACGATGTGCAGTCTTACAGTTGATTTACAGGCGACGGTAAGGAACGTGCTTTACGAATGGGAAATATGGAGGGGAAAGCAGAAGAAGGACTTCCGGGATGGCATGACGGATGATGAAATGCGCAGGACAGCGGTATACAGTGAAGCAAGCGGTATTGCCGGTGGTGTTGATTTGCATCACATCGTGAGCCGGGGCGCTGCGCCGCAGTTTGCGGATTGTGCATGGAATTTGCTTGCGCTGACACGGGAAGAACACGGTTTTTTCCATGCCCATGGATGGAGTGTGTTTTTGGATAAGTACCCGCACTTGCGGGGAAGAGTGGAACGGGCATTTGAAATGGCCGGACACTTTCCGGTTCGGCTTGATTAAAACGGTAATAAGAGGAGAACGAAAATGGAAAACAATCCCTTGGCATTGATAATCAAAGAGAAAACACTGGGAAGCCTTGTAACAAATGCAAGGGACATCAAGGCTTATGTTGAAGAAAAACTGAAAGAGTATTCCGTGGATAATTATCCCGGAGATGCCAAGCAGGCCGCAAAGGATAAGGCGGAAATCAACAGTTCAATCAAAATGTTAAATGACCGCCGTATAGAACTTGAGAAGGAATGGAATCAGCCTTTTCAAGAGTTTAAGGACATAATTGCTGAAACTTGCACAATGATGAAAACAGCAAGCGGAAAACTGGATGCGATTGTTAAGGCAAAGGAAGAAGAGGAAAAAGCCGTAAAGAAAGCGGATATAGAAAAACTCTGGAAGGCAAAGGATTTCAGTCTTGTTACCCTTGAAAAGATATTCAACCCGAAATGGTTGAATAAGACGGTGAAGCTTTCAGCTGTTGATGTGGAGATGGACGGTATTATCGGGAAGATAAACGGGGATCTTGCATCTTTGGACGCTTTTGGGGAAGACACGGCGGTTCTCAAAGATCTTTATCTTTCCTCACTTGATTTACAAGTAACGCTGAATAAAGGTGCCGAGCTCAAGGCCAACAGAGAACGTCTTGCGGAACTTGAGACAAAGAAAGCGGCGAATGCTGAAAGGGTTGCGGCGGATGCTGAAACGGAAACAGTCGGGGACACAACAGAGGACGAACCGGAAACGGCCGGTCCTGCGGATGAATATGAATATGAAGATGAAGATGAAGATGAAGATGAAGACGCCGTGCAGGAACCGGAAGTGGTCAGAGAAGTGATTTCAAAACCTGCATACATGGCATCCGGTAGAGACCTGTCGTATTGTTTCAGCGTTTTCGGGTCAACGGATGCAGTAGACAGTGTTAAGGCTATTGCCGGGGAAGTTGGCTTGTCCGTTGTGCCGGGCGTGACTTTTAGGGGGAATATACAACAGATGGAGACATTCAAGGCATTGTTGGTTGACAACGGACTTGAATATGACAAAACGGGTATGCCTGTTCTTGCGGTGAGACGGGAAAAGTAACTGCCTTTGTGTGATTAGTGAGGAGATACAAGTATGAATTCAATTCTTGAAACTTTTATAAAGCAATTAAATTCGGTTGCTTTGCAGATGGAAGAGAAATTACAGGTTGAAGAATCCGGCAGTGAAATTGCATGGGCACAAGGGTTTATTGCCGGAACAGCTGACTATAAAAATCTTTTGGTAACTGCCAAATATCGCATTGATTCTGAATTATATAATACACAAGTAAACACTGCATTATTTTATGAAAACGTAGTTTGTTTGCTTGATTTGGAAGAATTACGAGATGTGATGTCAGAAGTAGAGGAACTGACAGATAGCAGTATGTATAAATCCATAAAAAAAATTTGGGATGATACTGTGGCGGAAAAGAAAGATTTTCTGTTTTACAACAGCAAAAAAGGGCGAGATCTTTACTTTTGCAAAGGTTGGTATGAGGCAATGAATTTTGTCGGAAGTACCATTACGAAGTTGGAAAATGACCTTGCAAAAAAAAGAAAAGGAAAAAAAGGAAATGCTTTTTTAGTAAAAACTGCTGCGTGGAGGTTTTTTTGATGAAGATTTATCTTGCCGGGAAGATAACCGGAGATCCAAACTACCGGGAAAAGTTTTCCGAGGTGGCAGAAGCTCTTAGATGGAGAGGAGATTCTGTCATGAATCCTGCCTGTTTGTCTGAAGATAAAGAATTCAGCTGGGATGATTATATGGCGGTGGCTTCTGCCATGCAGCAGGTGTGCGATGCAACGGTTCTTCTTCCTGACTGGCAGGATAGCCGGGGTGCACGGATTGAGTTGCAAACGGCGGAAAGTCTGGGGCATAAAATATACCTTTGGGGTACAAAAACTACAGAAGATTTATTGATTCCTTTTGTAACGGAAGAAACTCCTTTCGGCCGGTGTCCGGGATGCCGGAGGGAGTTCAACTCGGAAATCATAAATGAATATGAAGCCAGATTTTGTCCCTGGTGCGGGGAAAAAATAGGAAGTGTCTGAAAGGAGAAAAGATTGAAATCTGTATTTGTTGAAATCACATACAATGGGAAGCCTATTTTAATTAATTCTGATCATATTATTTCAATTTCTCCGGGATTAAATGATACATGGTGGCTATGTATATCGCATGGGCAAGTGCCTGTTGAAATAACGGCAGAACAGAAAGAAAGGCTTATTACCCTGAAGGATGTTGTGAAATTATAGGTGAACATTAGATGAGTACAAAAGAATTCCATGTAGTAGATATGTTCTGTGGAGGTGGTGGGGAAAGTACCGGGTTGTTTTCTGCTGCTGAAAAGAACGGTTTGAAAATAAGACTTTCCGCCATAAATCATTGGGAAAGGGCAATCGAAACCCATGCAGCAAATTATCCTAGTGCTGAACATTTCTGCGAAAGTGTTGAGCATCTTGATCCCACTAAGGTTGTTTCATCCGGAAAGCTTGATCTTCTGTGGGCATCCCCGGAATGTACCCATCATAGCAAGGCACGAGGTGGTCGTCCAAAGTCGGAGCAGAGCCGGGCGACAGCGTGGAATGTATTGAAATGGGCATCTGAATTATACATTGAAAGAATTATTATAGAAAATGTGCCTGATTTTCTAACATGGGGGCCATTGAATGATAAAGGCCAGATGATTAAAAGCAGGGCAGGAAGTACTTTCAGGGCTTTCATTCATGGCTTGCGGTCGTTGGGATATAATGTGGATTGGAAAATCCTATGTGCGGCGGATTACGGAGCCAGCACAACCCGAAAGCGTCTTTTTATTCAGGCCGTTAAGGGAAGAAAAAAAATATTATGGCCAGCTCCAACTAATATGGAAGGCAAAAACAACCTTTTCGGACTTCCTGCATGGGAACCGGCAGATAAAATCATAGACTGGGCTCTTCCCTGTCCGTCAATATTTTCCCGGACAAAACCTTTGGCGGAAGCTACATTAAAACGAATAGAATCAGGATTAAAAAAGTTTTCCGGCAAACAGGCTGAACCATTCATTGCAATTTTGAGGGGGCAATCAAAGACAAGGTCTATAAAAAGTCCTCTTCCGACTATAACCTGCTCTGGGGCTCATTATGCACTGATAGAACCTTTTATAACCGCCATTGGTCAAACTTCAGCAAAGGATAGAAGTAGGTCTCTGTCTGAACCTTTATCAACGATTGTTACTAAACAGGAACATTGCCTGGTAAAGCCATTTATAACAAAATATTTCGGTACCGGGGAAAATGTGCTGGGATTAGACTCACCATTATCAACTATCACTACGAAAGACAG
>CALXOI010000182.1 GCA_944389965.1 uncultured Treponema sp. | reverse complement strand
CTCCCTCAATTCTTTGATTTTCAAATCCGCCTGATCTTCGCCCGATGGTGCAATTGGACGATGGCCGGTTTGCGACAAGTGATTTGAACGATTTGTACCGAAGGGTTATTAACCGCAATAACCGGTTAAAGCGCTTGATGCAGCTTTCTGCGCCGGATATTATCATCCGTAACGAAAAACGCATGCTGCAGGAAGCGGTTGATGCCTTGTTTGACAATTCAAAGCGCAAACGGGTTGTGAAAGGTGCTTCCAGCCGGCCGTTAAAGTCTATCTCAGATATGCTGAAAGGTAAGCAGGGGCGGTTCCGGCAGAACCTGTTAGGTAAACGTGTCGATTATTCCGGTCGTTCTGTTATTGTTGTAGGTCCGGAATTAAAGCTGTGGCAGTGCGGCCTGCCGACAAAAATGGCGCTGGAGCTGTTCAAGCCTTTTATTATGAAAAAACTTGTGGACAAAGATATTGTCTACAATGTAAAGAAAGCAAAGATGCTTGTTGAGCAGGAAGCTCCGGAAGTTTTTGCGATACTGGACGAAGTTGTCCGGGAGCATCCGGTTATGTTGAACCGGGCTCCGACCCTGCACCGTCTCGGTATCCAGGCTTTTGAACCGGTACTTGTGGAAGGAAAGGCAATTAAACTGCATCCGTTGGTCTGCCATGCGTTCAACGCGGACTTTGACGGAGACCAGATGGCTGTGCATGTTCCGCTGACACAGGCTGCCCAGATGGAATGTTGGACACTGATGCTGTCTGCCCGGAACCTGCTCGATCCGGCGAACGGCAAGACGATTGTATATCCGTCGCAGGATATGGTTCTGGGTATTTATTATCTGACAAAAATTAAACCGGGTGCGAAGGGTACCGGAAAACGGTTCAGTTCTGTTGATGAAGTTTTCCTTGCTGCAGAAGTAAAGAGCATCGATTGGCAGGCTGAAATCCGTGTGCCGGTTCAGAAAGCACCCCATAATGGTGAAATAATCTCTACTACAGCCGGCCGCCTGCGGTTTAACGAAGAAATGCCCGATGCGGTTCCTTTCGTAAATGATTTGCTCGGTGATAAAGAGCTGAAAAAGCTCATTGAAAAAGTATACCGCGAGCAGGGGCCGTGGCTGACGGTTCAAATGCTGGATGCAATTAAAGCTGTCGGTTATAAGTATGCAACTTTCTTTGGGGCAACCATTTCAATGGATGACATCATTGTTCCGCCGGAAAAAGTTGAAATGATTTCTGTTGCCAATAAAAAGGTTGAAGCGATACAGAAACAGTATCATGAAGGTCATATCACTCAGGATGAGCGTTATAACCGGGTTTGTGATATTTGGTCAAAAACAAATGAAGAATTGACCAATATTATGATGAAAAATCTGGAAAAAGACAAAGACGGATTCAATACGATTTATATGATGGCTACATCCGGTGCCCGTGGTAGCCGGAACCAGATCCGCCAGTTGGCAGGTATGCGCGGATTGATGGCAAAGCCGAACGGAGATATCATTGAGTTGCCTATTCGGGCAAACTTCAAAGAAGGGCTGTCGGTTATTGAATTCTTTATTTCTACAAACGGAGCCCGGAAAGGTCTTTCTGATACTGCATTGAAAACAGCTGACGCCGGTTACCTGACCCGCCGTCTGGTGGATATTGCCCAAGATGTTGTTGTTAATGAAGAAGACTGTGGTACAATCAATGGAATTGAATATACTGCGGTAAAAGAAGGCGATGAAGTCATCGAATCTTTGAAAGACAGGATTGTCGGCCGGTATACGCTAGAACGGGTTCTTCATCCGATTACCCGGGAACTTTTATGTGATGTGAATGAATATATCACTGATGAATTGGCAGCAAAGATAGATGCAGCCGGTGTGGAGTCTGTGAAATTGCGTACCGTATTGACCTGCGAAAGCCGCTACGGGGTTTGTTGTAAGTGTTACGGCCGGAATCTTGCACACAATAAAATTGTAGAAATTGGTGAAGCTGTTGGTATCATTGCTGCGCAGTCCATCGGACAACCTGGAACTCAGTTGACGATGCGTACATTCCACGTGGGTGGAACGGCATCTAAAGTCAGTGAAGAAAACAGGATTGTGTTGAAGTATCCGGTTCTTGTTCAGGAAATAACCGGTTCAAAAGTTGAGATGAAAGACGGTTCCTGGCTGTTTACCCGGAAAGGATCAATGATTGTTACCAGGGTTATCAATCAGTTTAAGATTGAAAAGTCTGATAAACTTCATGTTGCAGATGGTGACCGGGTTTTTAAAGACGCTCCGTTGTTTAGCAGGGACGGCAAAGACGTAACTGCAACGGATGTAGCACGGATTTTAATCCGGGACGATGTGTTGTATTTGACCAGCAGTGATCAAAAAGTTGAGATACAGAATGGTTCCGATGTTGTGGTGAAACCGGGTGATTATGTTGCAGCCGGTGATACCATAGCAACCTTTGATCCTTACTCAGAACCGATTATTGCAGAATATGACGGTTATGTACACTTTGAAGATATTATTCCCGGATCAACGTTGGTTGAATCTATTGATGATGAGACGGGAAAAATCGAAAAAACTATCAGTGAACTTCATCTGGAAACAAAACAACCGCGGGTACTGATTACCGATGAAGCTGGTAATGAAAAGGGTAGTTACTATCTGCCGGCAGGCGCAGTCCTGCTTATAAATGATAATGAAACTATTAAAGCTGGTGCAATTATTGCGAAAACTTTGAAAGAAGCTTCAAAGACAAACGATATTACCGGTGGTTTGCCCCGGGTTTCTGAATTATTTGAAGCCCGTAAACCGAAGTCCCCTGCGATTCTTGCCCAGATTTCCGGTAAAGTTCAATTCAAAGGTATTACAAAAGGGAAACGGCAGATTGTTGTTGTTGACAAATATGGTAAAACATTTGATCATCTTGTACCGATGACAAAACGGTTATTGGTCCGTGATGGAGACGATGTGGAAGCCGGAGAAAAACTTTGTGACGGTGCTTTGAGTCCTCATGATATTCTGGCGATTCTTGGGGAAAATGCATTGCAGAATTACTTGATGGATGAGATTCAGCAGGTATACCGGACTCAGGGTGTAAGTATCAATGATAAACACATTGGTGTTATTGTCCGCCAGATGCTTCGGAAAGTGGAAATAGTTGCCGTTGGCGATACAAAGTTCATTTACGGGCAACAGGTTGATAAATACAAATTCCATGCAGAAAACCGACGTGTTATTGAGGAAGGTGGACAGCCGGCGATTGCCCGCCCGATGTTCCAGGGAATCACAAAAGCTGCTTTGAATATTGATTCGTTTATTTCAGCTTCGTCTTTCCAGGAAACCACACGGGTTTTGACAAATGCCGCTATTGCAGGGTCAGTAGACAATCTTCATGGTTTGAAGGAAAATGTCATCATCGGACATTTGATACCTGCCGGAACAGGAATCCGCAATTACCGGAATGTTAAACTTTTTGATGAAAATGTTGCGGATTTGGATGAACAGATGCAGGAGATTGTCGAACGTCATCGGTTGGAAAAAGAACAGGAAGCCCAGCTTGAGGATATCGCTTTTGATGCGGAAGAAGATTAACTGCTCGTTTGTTGCGGCAGGAATTGACACTGCCGTTACAAATTTGTTAAACTTGCTTCCATCTGCTTTAGTGTATGTTTTATGCTAAATTTAGCCGGAGTGCTGCCGGTAGAATATAGGAGAAAAGGCAAATGCCTACAATTAATCAATTGATTCGTCAGGGACGTAAAACAGTTGCGAATAGAACGAAGTCTCCCGCGCTTCAGTCCTGTCCGCAGAAACGTGGTGTATGTACCCGTGTTATGACTGTTACCCCTAAAAAACCGAACTCTGCGTTACGCAAAGTTGCCCGTGTTCGGCTTGGAAATGGATTTGAAGTTACTGCATATATTCCTGGTATAGGACATAATCTGCAGGAACACTCCGTTGTTCTTATTCGTGGTGGTCGTGTTAAGGATCTTCCTGGTGTTCGTTATCATATCATCCGTGGTGCCAAAGATACTCTTGGTGTTGAAGACCGGAAACGCGGACGCTCTAAATACGGTGCTAAACGCCCGAAGGCGTAAGGAGAAAAACAGATGGGAAGAAAAAATAAAAGCATCAACCGTCCGATTGCTCCTGATTCAAAGTACAATAGTCCGGTTATATCAAAATTTGTAACACGGATGATGATTGACGGAAAAAAAGCAACCTGTGTCCGTATTGTTTACGAAGCTATGGATATTTTAAAGGCGAAAACAGATAAGGAACCGCTGGAAGTTTTTTTGAAAGCTCTTGATAATGTAAAGCCGCTGGTGGAAGTAAAGTCCCGCCGTGTGGGTGGTGCTACGTATCAGGTTCCGATTGAAATCCGGGAAACTCGCCGGGAAGCATTGGCAATGCGTTGGATTATCAATGCGGCTCGTTCAAAAAGCGGGCACGGAATGGGCGAATGCCTTGCCAATGAATTGATGGATGCATTCAATAATACTGGAACTGCATATAAGAAGAAGGAAGATACCCATAAAATGGCTGAAGCAAATAAAGCTTTTGCCCATTACCGGTGGTAATCTGCTTTTTATTTATAGAAGGAACCGTAACAATACGGTTCCTTTTTGTTTTTGCCTGTTTGTTTTCAGGTACTTGCATTTTTTTTATTTAAAGTGTATAAATAACAACCGTCGTTTAGAAATAGCGGCAGATGAAGATTTCAGTCTTCGGGTTCTTTGAGAGTCAAGCGGATGTATATCCGGCGAAACCGTAAAGATATTAATTGAAATTCATTAATATCAGGAAGTTCGCAACCCTGTGACTGAACAGCCGTCGTTGGCGGTTGATACGGTCGGTTACAGGGCGCTGGAAACGGGTAACTGTTTCAAGACTCCGTGAAACCAAACCGTACATCAATATGGATTTGATGATGACAGGTGGTTCCGGACGTGCAGCTTGAGTTATGAGTATAAGCTGCAGTACAAAAAATATACTTAGTCCACCTCCTTGTATTCATTTTAATCTGTATAGTCAGTGTGTCAAAGAATATTCCTGCTTGATACGGGCAGATGTATTCTTTATAATATAGCACAGTATTTTATTTTAATATTATACCTGATTGTTCTGGTATAGGAGGACTACATGGCAAAGGAAAAGTTCGAAAGAACGAAACCGCACATGAACGTAGGTACCATTGGTCACGTTGACCATGGTAAGACAACTCTTTCTGCGGCAATTACTCAGCACTGCGCAAAGAAATTCGGCGACAAAGCTCTGAAGTATGATGAAATTGATAATGCCCCGGAAGAAAAAGCTCGTGGTATTACTATCAATACCCGTCACTTGGAGTATCAGTCAGATAAACGTCACTATGCACATATCGACTGCCCCGGTCATGCTGACTATATCAAAAACATGATTACTGGTGCTGCTCAGATGGATGGTGCAATTCTTGTTGTTTCTGCACCTGACTCCGTTATGCCTCAGACCCGGGAACATATCTTGCTTGCCCGTCAGGTAGGTGTTCCGGGAATTATTGTTTTCCTGAATAAAGTAGATTTGGTTGATGATCCTGAATTGTTGGAATTGGTAGAAGAAGAAGTCCGTGATGTTCTGACTTCATATGGCTTCCCGGAAGATACTCCCATTATCAAGGGATCCGCATTTAAAGCTTTGTCCGAACCGGACAATGCGGAAGCAACAAAATGCATCGATGAACTGTTGGAAACAATGGACAGCTACTTCAAAGATCCTGTCCGTGATGCAGACCTGCCGTTCCTGATGCCGATTGAAGATGTCTTTACTATTTCTGGTCGTGGAACTGTTGTTACCGGTCGTATCGAACGCGGTGTCATCAAGATGAACGAAGAAGTTGAAATTGTTGGTATTAAGCCGACTCAGAAAACTGTTATTACCGGTATCGAAATGTTTAACAAACTGCTGGATGAAGGTGAGGCAGGTGATAACGTCGGTCTGCTGTTGCGCGGTATTGATAAAAAATCAGTTGAACGCGGACAGGTTTTGGCAAAACCGGGCTCAATCCATCCCCATACAAAATTTGAAGGACAGGTTTATGTTCTTTCAAAAGAAGAAGGTGGACGCCACAGTCCGTTCTTCTCCGGTTACCGCCCCCAGTTCTACTTCCGGACAACCGATATTACCGGAACCATTACTCTGCCGGAAGGTGTTGATATGGTTAAACCCGGTGACAATACCAAGATTATCGGTGAGCTGATTCACCCGATTGCTATGGACAAAGGTTTGAAGTTTGCTATCCGTGAAGGTGGACGCACTATTGCATCCGGTCAGGTAACAAATATTATTGAGTAATTGAATGGAGCGGCATTGCAGTTTTGCAGTG
>CALXOI010000181.1 GCA_944389965.1 uncultured Treponema sp. | reverse complement strand
GTTCAACACGGGAACTGCTTCATAAGATTACCGACTTTGGCAATGTTGGAACCACAAAAAAACACCGGTAAAAATGCCATCGTCTGACACAATCACCAGTCGCTTTCCTAGTAAAAACGCCTTTTTAATGATATAATCAATCATTATTTTACAAAAAGGACATCATCATGGCAAAATCAAAATCCCAGAAATCTAAATCATCTTCAGCAACAATCGGATTTGAACAGCAGATTTGGGATGCAGCTTGTGAACTTTGGGGACACATTCCCGCTGCAGATTATCGCAAAATCTTTACAGGACTTATCTTCTTAAAATACATCTCTACCGCATTTGAAAAGAAATACAAGGAACTTGTAGAAGAAGGCTATGGCTTTGAAGACGATTCAGATGCATACGAAGCAGACAACATTTTCTTTGTTCCGCCAGAGGCACGTTGGAGTGAAATTGCAAAGGCAGCCCACACACCGGAAATCGGCACAATCTTAGACAAAGCCATGATTGCCATAGAAGCCGACAACAAAAGCCTCAAAGGCGTCCTTCCAAAAAACTACGCCAACCCCGAACTGGACAAACGCGTTCTTGGTAACGTAGTAGACGTGTTCACCAACATGGACATGAGCGACACCGAAGCAAGCAAAGACCTCTTGGGCCGCACCTACGAATACTGCATCGCGCAGTTTGCTTCCTACGAAGGAGTAAAAGGCGGCGAGTTCTACACACCGGCAAGCGTAGTAAAAACAATCGTAAATATCTTAAAGCCGTCAGAAGGAAAACGCGTTTACGACCCATGCTGCGGTTCAGGCGGAATGTTCGTTCAGTCCGTAAAGTTCATTCAAGAGCACGCAGGAAACAGAAGCAACATCTCAGTCTTCGGACAGGAAGCCAATGCCGACACCTGGAAAATGGCCAAAATGAACATGGCAATCCGCGGAATCGACGCAAACTTTGGCGACCATCCGGAAGATACCTTTTTCAACGACCTGCATTCCACGCAGAAGTTCGACTTCATCATGGCAAATCCGCCCTTCAACTTAAGCAACTGGGGCAGGATAAATTGCAGAACGACCCTCGCTGGGCATACGGACTTCCACCCGCAGGCAACGCAAACTACGCCTGGATAGAACACATGATTTACCACCTGGCTCCAAACGGAAAAATCGGTCTTGTTCTTGCAAATGGCGCCCTTTCCACCCAGACTAGTGGCGAAGGAGAAATCCGCCGTAAGATAATCGAAGCAGATTTAATAGAAGGAATTGTCGCCATGCCAACCCAGCTTTTCTACAGCGTAACAATTCCGGTAACCCTCTGGTTCATCACCCGCGGCAAAAAGCAGACCGGCAAAACCCTCTTCATAGATGCCCGCAACATGGGCCACATGGTAGACCGCAAGCACCGCGACTTTTCCGAAGAAGACATCGCCCGCCTTGCCGACACCTTCACCGCCTTTCAGAAGGGCATCCTCGAAGATGTAAAAGGCTTCTGCGCCGTTGCCACTACAAACCAAATCGCCGCCCAGGATTACATCCTCACCCCCGGCCGCTACGTTGGCATAGAAGAAAAAGAGGAGGACGACGAACCTTTTGCTGATAAGATGAACCGCCTGACCACCGAACTTGGCGGAATGTTCGCAAAGAGCCACGAGCTCGAAGAAGAGATAAATAAAAATCTTGCAGGGATTGGGTTTAAGATTTAGGAGAGAACATGGCAGAAAACACACGGATAAAGCTTTTTGAAGACAAGAAATTCCGCACGATTTGGGATGAGGAAGCCGAAGAATGGTATTTTTCGGTGGTGGATGTAGTTGCTGTGCTGACGGAAAGTCCGAATCCACGAAAGTATTGGAGTGTACTTAAAACCCGCTTGAAAACAGAAGGAAGTCAGTTGGCTACAAATTGTAGTCAACTGAAAATGCCTGCTACCGACGGAAAAATGTACAAAACCGACTGCATGACTACTGAACAGCTTTTCCGCCTGATTCAGTCAATTCCATCGCCAAAAGCAGAACCTTTCAAGCTCTGGATGGCACAGGTCGCAAAAGAACGCCTTGACGAGATGCAGGACCCGGAGCAGGGAATTCAACGCGCTTTGCTGGAATACCGCGCACTCGGTTATTCAGAAAATTGGATTAACCAGCGGCTCAAATCAATTGAAATCCGCAAAGACCTTACCGATGAATGGAAAAAGCACGGCTTAAAAGAAGGCGTTCAGTTTGCCACGCTTACCGACATCATCTATAAAACATGGCAGGCAAAAGTGCAAAAGAGTACAAGGAATACAAAGGCCTCAAAAAAGAAAATCTTCGCGACAACATGACCAACAAGGAACTTGTTCTGAATATGCTCGCTGAACTTTCCACAAAAGAAATCTCGGAAAGCTCTAATCCGCAAGATTTTGACGACCATATTCAGAATGCCGTGGACGGCGCGACAATCGCCAAAAACGCAAGAATTGAACTTGAGCAGAAAACCGGAAAGAAAGTTGTTACTCCGCTAAATGCAAGAGACGGAATCGGCTTGACGACAGACACAAAGGCATCCGTGCTTTTGGAGAATGAGGAAGAGAAGTAAACAAACGGATTTGTTCGTAGCTAACGCTACTCACGGAGGAAGTATGCTTTTATATGAAGAAGAAACTGGAAAAATTCTTAAGGCCTGTATGAATGTTTTTAATGAATTTGGTAATGGTTTTCTAGAAGCAGTTTATCAGGAAGCTTTAGCGATAGAATTTGAAGAAATGCATATTCCTTTTGAAAGAGAGGCTAAAATAAATATATTTTACAGGGGAAAGAAACTTGATAAAGAATATTATGCAGACTTTATCTGTTATGACAAAATTATTGTTGAATTAAAGGCAATTTCTAAACTTGTTAATGCTAACAAAGCGCAAGTAATTAATTATCTTCATGGAACTAAGTTACTGGTAGGATTGCTTGTTAATTTTGGCGAAAGTTCTTTGAAGTGGGAAAGACTTACTTTGTTGAAGAATGATAAAAAGGAATAACAAGAGGATTGGTTCGTAGCTAACGCTACTCACTTTTTTTGCGTGAAGGTCGTTAGACCTGAACAAATCTGTTTGGGAATCATAGAAGAATAGGAAAAGAAAAAAAACAAGCGGATTGGTTCGTAGCTAACGCTACTCACTTTTTTTACGTGAAGACCGTTAGGTCTGAACAAATCTGTTTGGGAATCATAGAAGAATAGGAAAAGAAAAAAAACAAACGGATTGGTTCGCAACTAACGTTGCTCACTTTTTTTACGTGAAGACCGTTAGGTCTGAACAAATCTGTTTGGGAATCATAGAAGAATAGGAAAAGAAAAAAAACAAACGGATTGGTTCGTAGCTAACGCTACTCACTTTTGTAGAGTGAAGGTCGTTAGACCTGAACAAATCCGTTTGTTTAGAATAAAGGAATGAAAATGGAAGAGTGGAAAGAATGTACTTTAAGTGACTTAGGAACTATAGTTGGTGGTGCTACACCATCTACAAAAGATTCTTCAAATTATGAAAACGGTTCTATCGCTTGGATTACACCAAAAGATTTATCGACTCACACTGAACGTTTTATTTCCCATGGTGAAAGAAATATTACAGAAAAAGGCTTGAAAAGTTGTTCCGCTCAATTGATGCCACAAAACAGTATTCTTTTTACATCGCGGGCTCCAATTGGTTATATTGCTATTGCAAAAAATGAAGTTTGTACTAATCAGGGCTTTAAAAGTATTGTTCCAAATAAGGATACAGATTTTATGTTTCTATATTATCTCTTAAGATATAACAAAGATAATATAGAAAACCTCGGGAGTGGAACAACTTTTAAGGAAGTTTCAGGTTCTACAATGAGAAACGTTCCTGTAAAAGTTCCCCCTCTCCCCACCCAGCAAAAAATCGCACGGATTCTCTCATCCCTCGACGATAAAATCGAACTGAACAACAAAATAAACACCAACCTCGAACAGCAAGCCCAAGCCCTCTTCAAAAACTGGTTTGTAGACTTCGAACCATTTGGCGGTAAAATGCCCGAGGGGTGGAAAGTTAGAAAACTGTCGGAGATTGCTGATTATTTAAATGGACTAGCAATGCAGAAATTCCGACCGCTCGAAGGAGAATGAGGATTACCAGTTTTAAAAATCAAAGAACTCCGTCAAGGTTGTTGTGATGAAAGTTCTGAATTATGTTCACCGTCAAAAGTAAAACCAGAATACATCATACATGATGGAGATGTTATTTTTTCGTGGTCAGGAAGCCTTTTAGTTGACATTTGGTGTGGTGGAACTTGCGGTCTAAACCAACACCTTTTCAAAGTTACATCACAAACTTATGAAAAATGGTTTTATTACCTTTGGACAAAACATCATCTGGACAACTTCATTTTCCTCGCTGCCGACAAAGCTACAACAATGGGACATATAAAGAGAGAAGAACTAGATAAAGCAGAGGTTGTTATTCCGGATGATAAAACTTATCAAAATCTAACTTCCGTGATAAAACCATTCATAGATGAAATAATAAATAATCGTATTGAAAATCGAAAACTATCTCAAATTAGGGATGGGTTATTACCAAAGTTGATGAATGGAGAGATTGAGGTATAAATATATGAAAATATCAACAAAATTTGTAACTGGCCCAATAGAAAATCTTGTTCATCCGGAACTTGGTATATATTTACCCTCATTTGAAGAAGAAAAAGAAATAATAGTTACATTCCAGAAACTGGCATTACAAAGAAAGAATATGAAGTATTCTTTTTCTTGTTTACAAACTCAATTATTCGAAGCTATGCTTAGAGAGCAACAATTTCTCAAGGTGTTGAAAGATAATCCTATTGCTGAATTTCCTGAAAATCGTCAAAACATGTTTCTTGAAAAGGCTTCTTTACCACTATATGCAATGAGAGAAATAGCAAACGGTATGGGGTTTCGGTTTATGGACTATAATCTTGCATTGATGCAAGCAATCGGTAATGTTTCAAATGGTGTAGATGATCTTTCTTCAGAAGGTATTATGCATGAATTGGATTATTTTGGGGCCTTATCTGATGTAACACCTCCTAATAAACAAGTCTTTTTATGTAGTCTTTGTGATTTAGTCGGAACAGGAGACATTCTCACAAAAGATGAAAATGAGTTTGAAGTTATTGAAGTCAAGAAAGGGAATCCTCGGGGTGCACGTATAACAAGACAAAAAGAAAAACTAAAAGCTCTTGAAGATTTCTTTAACTCAAGAAAAAAGACTTTAGAGGGACATGAGCTACAATTAATTAATTTATCATGTAGAAGAAATTATTGTTCAGAATTAAATGAGGCAATTAATACTTGTTTACAAAACTCAATTTCCAGTTTTTCTATTTCAGATTATCAACTTGTTTACTGTATAAATACAAGAGATAGTCAGAATTTGTCAGAAGAAAGAATTAATGATATTTATAAAGAAGTCGAAAAAACATTTGGGAAAAGATATATAGATTTTCTTTCTGTTAAATATATGCATAAAACAGGTTTATCTGTTCCTTTTTCAGTATTTCCAATTTCACCAAATAACCTGGCAGAAATACTTTTAGAGGGCGTTATGTTTATCAGTTTTATATCTCTTGATAGCGTCGAAAAGCATATTACCGATAAAGGTTGGAAGTTTGTAAATACAATAAAAGAAACTGCAGAAAAAGATTTATTTACATCTCCAATCTATATCGCTGTCGATAAAAATAATGTAGAGCATAATTTTACTATTCCGATAGATTATTTAATGGACTGTGGCTTGAACTTTATTGATTTGGATTGTTTGTTGGATAACAGTATCTACATTTCAAATAATTATTCAGGAGCATTTACATCATACTATGAAGATGAATATAAGATTTGGAAATAGGACAAAAAGAATATGAGGAAAATTTATTTTGATGAAGCTGGAAACTCTGGTAATAATCTGCTTGATAAAGAGCAGCCATTATTCTGCTATTTAGGTTTTGAAGATTGTGATTCTAATACGATAGAAGATTTCTATTCATTAAAAAGAAAGTATAAATATAAAACAGATTTAGAAGTGAAAGGTGCATCTCTTTCAAAGAACGTAACAGGTCAAAAATTTTTGATAGAATTATGGGAAAAATTTGGAACCCATGTCAAATTTGTTATGCATGATAAAAAATTTGCATTAGCATGTAAAATGTTTGAATATGTTTTTGAGCCTATTTTTTGTGATGTCAATACATTATTTTATCAAATAAATTTTCACAAATATATAGCAATTTCTATGTATAATTTGTTTACAAATAGTAATCATTCTGCGGAACAATTATTTACAAATTTTTATGCCTTTATAAAAAACAAAGGTGACAAAAGTCTTAATAAGTATGTTACATCATGTGGAATTGTAAAAACGTCTCCTCTCTTTTATTTTTGTGAGTTTTGTAATCAGCATAAGACAGAAATAGCATCTGATATTGATTTTACAGACAAACAAGATAAATATATTTTAGATTTAACATTAACATCTTTATATAATCTATTAGGAGTTTTTTCTCATGGCAGTCCAGAATCTATGGAAGTTCATTGTGATAATTCAAAACAAATTGCAAATGAAAAAGGTTTTTGGAAGGCTTTTATAAACAATACTAATATTGTTTATGATACATATTTTAATTCAGGTGCACAGTTAACTTTTAATATTACCCAAGAACCAATCTTGGAAGATTCAAAAGAAATTATTCAATTACAAATTTCAGATTTACTTGCGTCTTCTGTATATCAAGCATATTTACATCCAGAAACTGATTTTTCGAAAACTATAAAAAAAATATCACAAACAGCATATGTTGAAGCGTATTCTGTTGCTCCTGTTGAATTGGAATTTACCTTTGATGAATTTGAAATTAAGCAGTTTAATAAGATAATTAAGTTGTTAGCTTCGGAAAATAGTAAAGTAAAAAAAATCGAAAAACTTGCAGAAATATCAAGCGAAGTAAAATATTATCAGATAATACGAAGCAGATATTTTATTGATTTTATAAAAAGCTTTAAGCTCCATAAATAGGATTTATTATGAATGAATTAATCGAAGATTTTAAAAAATATGAAAAAAGAAAGGCAAAATACATAACGTTTTCTCTAGATTGTAATATTCGAAGTAAAAAAATTTGTAAACAAGCAGAAAGAACTAGAATTCAATTAGAAATAATCAAAAAAATGAAAATGTTCCAGCATAAAACAATAAAATCAGATATTGTTGTTGAAATTGTTTCATATACAGGAGATAAAAGCTCTCCCGGTATAGATAAATGGGCTAAAAATATTATTGACATAATGCATAAAACCGAATATTTAAGTAATCCATCTGATGCACAATTCTTACCTTTTGTTGATGATAAACAAATTAGATATTTATATGTCTCATATCGTTATATTGAAGAAAAATCCGAAACTTTTATCAAAATAGTACCTTTTAATAGTTTCTTGAAAGATCTAGATTTAGATAACAGTATCTCAAATAACAACTTGGATAATACAGAAGAATTATATGAAAGTAATTATTCCTATAATTCTTGTTTATCTAAAGAAGCCAATGAAGCCCTAAGAAAAATGTATTTACAAAATAAGCAAGAGGTTTTTGGAAATTTAATTTCAATAAACAAAGATATTATAAGAAATTGTTTTATTTATAGTAATAGCAAGAATATTTCAGTGTTAAAAAACTTAAATAATTCAATAAAAACAATGATGAATAATATTATAAAGAGTCCTATAAAACTTTCTATACCAAGCCTGCCAACTAATACAACCGATGATACTTCAAAAATAGCAAATTATAAGAAGGTAATAGAAGAATCATTAACTGAATACTTGAATAAGTATACTTTCTTAAAAGAATTACAATGTCCTTTAATCATTTCGATTATATATGTTCCCGGAAGAAATTCTAAAGTTGAGGAAAAAGATATTGATAATATTTTACTAGACTACATTGTTCCTGTTGTAAATCAAGTGATGCATCCTCCTGTTACAATTGGAAATATACAAGAATACGAGGACTTTGACGGTATCAAAAAGAAACCTATTTTAGTAAATGATAAGTCTGGTCAAATTGTTGGATACGAAATTCTTAAACTAAAGAAGAATTTTTCAAAAACAGGATATTTAACCATAGGATTTAAGCAATCAATTATTACTGAATCTATAATTTCGAATTGTTATGAAAAATTAAACGATTATTGCAAATATGAGTTATAAAATAGATTTAGCAGGCGTTGCGGGCGGCGCCTGAGCCCGCAGAAGGGGTAGTGGACAAGCCAACAAAGCGGAGAGAATCGGCACTGCTTGCAGGGGCGATTCGTGGAGCGACTTGGCTTGGGAGCGTGGGGAAGGCCTTCCCCTCATTTTCTTCAAAAGTAAAATAAAAAAATCCTTATTTTACTTTCCGGCTTAAAAGTAAAATAATAACTAGCCTTATTTTACTTTCAGCGGTATAATGGAGCTGTCTGGAGGAAAAATGAAGATAGAAGACTTTAATTCTGGAATTTGGGAACAGGGGTATAAGTATAAATATTTTGTTCCGGCTTTTATAAATCATCCATTTTCTTGGGAAGATGATGCGATAAGCGCTTTATTGGAAAAAGCCTCATTAAAACTTGGTGAATTAAATTCTTTTTCTAGATTTGTTCCTGATATTGATATTTTTATTAGTATGCACGTTCTTAAAGAGGCTGTTGTTTCCAGCCGCATTGAAGGTACAAGAACAAATATCGAAGAAGCACTTGAAGAAGAACAGCCTTCTGAACCAGAAAAGCGAGATGACTGGTTAGAAGTAAACAATTATGTAAAAGCTATAAATTCTGCTATAGAGGAATTAAAAACGTTGCCTCTTTCATGTCGTTTGATTAGGGACACTCATAGGATTTTACTTTCAAGTGGTCGAGGAGAAAGGAAAACTCCTGGAGAATTTAGAATCTCTCAAAACTGGATTGGTGGAGCGTCAATTGTAGATGCTGTTTTTGTTCCTCCTGCTGCAGATAAGCTTTCTGATTTATTATCAGATTTTGAAAAGTTTTTGAATAATGAAGAAATAAATGTTCCAAATCTCATAAAAATTGCGATTGCTCATTATCAATTTGAAACCATTCACCCTTTCTTGGATGGCAATGGAAGAATGGGTCGTTTGCTGATTACATTGTTTCTTGTTTCCAAAGGTATTTTGGATAAACCTTTGTTGTATTTGTCTGCATTCTTTGAAAAGAATAGATCTCTTTATTATGACAAATTAACCATCACTCGCGAGAAAAATGATTTGAATCAATGGATAAAATTCTTCCTGGTTGGAATTATTGAAACTGCAGAAGAAGGAACAAAGACACTTGAG
>CALXOI010000180.1 GCA_944389965.1 uncultured Treponema sp. | reverse complement strand
CCCAGCTCAAAACCGCCATCTCCAACAACGGTGTGGGCGGGGCCGTGGAGTTCATTGCCCATCCGTCGGTGTACAGCCGCCTGGTGGACCTTCTGACCGCCGCCAAGAACACCTCTGCCATCCGTGCAGACCACCTGCTGGCAGGCCCCTACAAGGTGATGGAGGATGCGGACAGCTATGTGGACGTGGCTCCAGACGGAACCAAGACCACCAGGGGTTTGTGCGAGAACGGGGAAATCTGCTGCCGGGCGCTGAATGCCGGGCAGAAGCTGGTGTACCTGCGGCTGGACGACGTGGTGCAGCGGGAGGCGGTGCCCATCTACTCCTTCACCGAGACGGGCAGCGGCCAGCGGGGAATGAACCTCTACACCAAGAGCAAACCCTTCCCCCTGGTCAACACAAAGGGAATCGCCTTCGGCAGGTTCTCCGAGGAGACCTTCGCCATCACCTTCACCGCAGGGCAAAACGGCACCGTGACGGCCCAGGTTGACGGCAAGGCCATCAGCAGCGGGGACAAGGTGGCAGCGGGCAAGACGGTGACCTTCACCGCCAGTCCAACCGGCAGCCACCAGGTTGACACATGGACAGGTGTCACCACCTCATCCGGCAACACAGCCACCCTGGAGGTAACGGCTGCGGCCACCGTCAACGTCACCTTCAAGTCAACATAAACCACGGGCGGCCGAGCAAGGCCGCCTTTTTTCGTATCAAGGAGCAGACATGAACGACACACTGAACCAAACGGAAGGAATCCTGCCGGAGGAGGAACTACCACCAGAGGAAATGCCACCAGAAGAAGAATTGCCGGAGGACGAGCCGCCAGCAGAGGAGGTCGGTACCGAGGAAGACCAGGAGGAGCTGAAGGACTGGCTTGAGGGGACAGGGCAGGTCACCATCCAGGACATCAAGACGGCGCTGCCAGAACAGGACTACCACACCTTAACTATAGGACAGGAGCAAAATGGAATCCGCTGCTTGACTATTGCCAAGCTCAGGACAAAGGCAGATATCCAAAGTACAGGCCATATGTACGATGAGGCAGTTCCAGAGGTGCGGCTTGCTCTTTTGAAGATGTTTATCTATGAGCTTTTTGCCTTTGTAGGGGAAAGCCAGAAGGCCGAGGCTGCATACCAAGACTATGCTCTCATAATCAAGACAAGCTTTGGAGACATTAAGACAAAGACAGACGTGGCAGAAGATGGCGGGGCTGCCGTGGCTGCTATGAAAGTACCTGCAAGATGGAGTCGCCATGGGTGTTAGAATCGTAAAGGATTTGCCCAGATTCGGAGCAAACCTGAAGGGCTCCGTGGCACGGGCAATGCCAAAGATAGCGGCCTACCTCCAGTCTTGCGCCAACAAGAAGATAAACCGGGGAGTCCCTCCCGCCAATGCCCCATTGACGGCTGCGGTGAAGCAGGGCAACAGAACGCTGCGGGACACCGGAGCCCTGGCCGCATCCATTGCAGCCCACAGCGGGCAGACTTGGGCAGATGCCAGCACAAACTTAAAGTATGCCAGAATCCAGCAGGAAGGCGGTACCATCACTAGTAAGGGAAAAGGTTTGTGGATTCCCGCTGGAGCCAAAACACGGCAGCTGATGAGACAGTATTCTGCCACCAGCCCAGGGCAACTTATCAGGGCCATGAAGGGAGCAAAGTGGAAGATGTGGCGGACAGGAAAGGCTTGGATGGCACAAAAAGGAAAACAGACCCCCTTCGTACTGTTCATCATCAAGGACAAGGTGCAGATTCCCGCCCGCCCCTTCCTGTACATCGACAGGAAGGAGGAGTCCTACATCATGCGCATTGTGCAGGAGGCGGTATTTTTGTCGCTGAAGGAGGACAACTGATGGAAAGGATAATCAGAGCCTTGGAAGAAGGTATCAAAAGAGAGTTGAATCTAAGGACAATTGTTTTACCCCAAAGGGCAGAAGGAGCTACGGCAGCAATCAGCCTGTCATTTGCAGGCATAGAGGCTGCCGGAGAGGCTGCGGACAATCATAAGGTAAACGCCATGGAAAAGGTACAGTTTTGGGCAACCTATTCCACTGGTGGCACACATATGGCTTGGGTGAATCAAGCTATTCTTGATAGCCGCAAACTAAACAGGCTGAATAGTGACGGCAAGATGGAGATTGTCGTAAAAATTGACCAGGACAAAACCAAAAGGCTGTATGCCGTATGGAGTCGGCTGCAGGAAGGAAGCTTCATCTATTCTGATGATGAAGAAAAACCGATGCCGGTGGCCTACAACGAAACCTACAGGGTGACGGTGGCATACCCCGCATCGATGATAGGAGGTTGACATGAGAGCAACGGGTAAAGACGGATTTTTATATTCGGTTCGGTTTGGCGAGCCGATTGTCGGCGGCGCTGACGTAACTGTTGAAACAAGCGGCTTTTTCAAAATCAAATCTAAGGCGGCGGTAGGCTCCGGAATACCGAGCAAAAATCCAACGGATATAGACGCGGTGGATCTGTCTGCCGACATGATCTATTTTGCCCGTGCGGGGCAAACGCTTGCTGAGGGCGACGTTATTATCCCGATGGAGCTCCGCAAAATATCGTTTGTAACTGACGTTTCCGATTCCTCGCAGAGCACGTCGCATGACGTAACGACACAGGCAGACGTTGATACCGGTCTTCGCGCCTATGTGCCCGGCGCGTTTAAGGAGCGTACCGGCAGCATCAATGGGTATGTCGATACGGGCAGCGATGAACAGCGCGAGCTTCTCAAGGAGTACCGCATGGTCTCGGTTGACGATGGTACAAACGTCTCTGTCTGGCAGTCAAAAACCGCCGTGCATCACTTTATGCTTTCCCGGGCGGAACTGGTGCCTGAAGGAGACTTGGAACTTTGGGAATATTTCCCCGTCATTACAGAACAGCTTCAGATGGATAAGCCGCTTGACGGCACACAGCCGTTTAATTTCAATTACCGCGTTGACGGTTCCTCTAAGCCGATGACGCTCTATGTTACCAAGGAGAGCGCATAATGACATTTTACGGCAGAAAAAAATACTGGTATGTTCCTGACCTTGAAAATAATCTGTCGCTTGCTGAGGATGAACAGCTTGCCATAGAGATACTGCGTCCGACGGCTGAAAATCAGGGAGATTTGACGTCAGTTGCGGTAGCCAAAGATGAGCAGGGCGCTGTCAATATGACATCGACGTTTAATACAAAGAAAATCCTTCGCAATCATGTGGGCCAAATCAGAAATCTCCGGATTGCAGAAAAAACTGACCAGGGCGAAGTGGTTACCCGCGAAATCACCACAGGGCGGGCTCTTGCTGAATCATCATTCTACGGGGCAAAAACGCTTGTTTCGCTTATCTGCGCCGAAGTGTTATCCGATACCGTAACGGAAGAACAAAAAAAAATTTAAAAATCGCGTTTACGCTCGTCTATGCAGGATGGCATGAGAAAACCTGGCCGCCTGCATACGACGAAGCGCCCCTTATCATCGCCGGTACAAAGCTCAAAAGAAAAAACATCAAAACCTATCTTACTGCACAGTTTTATGACGCGCTCCGTTTCTGGCGGCGCGTCAAAACGTATGGGTTTCCGTATCCGTGGACAGAAGCGGCGGCGGCGGACTTGTATGTAGTAGAATTATTTGACGGGATACTAGCCGAATTACAAGCGGAGGATCGGGATGCAGCTTACAGACGAGCTCAGAGTAATCGTCGAGGCAGAAGTTAATCGGGCGATACAAAACTTTGAGAAATTAAATACCAGCATCGATAAAAACGAGAAAAAAACAAAAAGTTTCTCTGACGCGCTTGATACATTCTCTGGGAAAGCAACCGTTATTTCTGCCGCCCTGGCAGCCGCAGGCGTTGCTGCGGTTAAGTTTGCCGGAAACCTTGAGCAGACGCAGATCGCCCTTGAGGTGCTCCTTGGCGATGCGGAAAAAGCAAGTCAGATAAAGAATGAATGGACGCAGCTTGCCGCGAATACCCCGTTTTCATCAAGCGACATCGACAGCGCAGGAAAAAAACTCCTCGCATTTAACATTGAGGCGGATAAGGTTACCGATACACTGCGGCGTATTGGAGACATCAGCGCCGCAACCGGTTCAAGCATCAGCGATATTGCTGATATTTATGGTAAAGCAGCGGTACAGGGACGGCTTTTTGCCGAGGATATAAACCAATTCCAAGGCCGAGGCATACCTGTAATACAGGCGCTTGCCAAAGTGCTTGGCGTATCAGAGACTGCGGTACGAGATCTGGTCAGTGAGGGCAAAGTTGGTTTCCCGGAGCTTGAAAAAGCATTTAACCTGATGACTGACGAGGGCGGACAGTTTTCCGGCATGATGGACAGACTCTCTGAGAGCACACTCGGGAGGCTCTCCTCAACACTTGATAACGCCGAACTTGCGCTTGCCTCGTTTGGCGAGGTGATGCTTGACAGCGTCAATGATGCGCTTACTGCCGGAGATGATTTTTTCCGCTGGCTCCAGAACATGGACGACGGCACGAAACGGTTTATAGTTACACTCGGCGGAGTTGCTGCAGCTGCCGGTCCTGCAGTAATTGCTATCAAGGGAATAACAGCTGCGATGGCAGTACTTGCGGCAAATCCTATTATATTAGGCGCTGTTGGCGTTACTGCCGGTATCGCTCTTATTGCCGCTGCCGTTAATAAGGCAAATCATGCGTTTGAAGATACAGCCTCATCAATTCAAAAAGCAAATGACAGACAAAAAGAGCTGCTTGCCGCATTTGCTGACGGAGACACAGCAAAGAAACTTGACGCACAGACAACCAGCGAACTTATCAGGCTCTATCCGGAACTTGCGACAGAGATTACTGCATACACGACAACAGTCGAAGAGGCCTCACAAGCAATTAAGAAACTGAATGAGCAAAAAATTCTTGATAACGCAAATTCCGGCCTTAAAAAACTCGAAGACATACAGAAAAAATACTATAACACGCAAAAGACAATCCGTGAAACACATGATGAAATCGAAACATTAAACCGCGCTCTGGAAACCGGCGAAGGAATTACACCGAGCACAGAGTACGAATTATTTGCGGCAAATGATGGACTGAACAGTCTTTACGAGGAGCTGTCTGAACAGCAAGCGCAGATAGAAAACGTCGTAACGATTATCAATAACTCCCTTAGCCAAATTGGCAAAGGGCTTAATGACCGCTACCAGATTATCGATCTGCCGCCGGTTAAGGCCCCGGAAATAGCTGAAATCCCTCCTGAAGAAATAACTGGCACATTTGAGAGTTCTCTTGATGCGGCAGCGCCTGAAGCGATTAAAACGTGGCAGGAATGGTTTGCAGAGATTACCGGTGTTGACGCTTCCCTGTTCAATACGGGCGCAGAAGCCGGTGCGCAGTATGTACAGGGGATGAGCGCAGCACTCTCTCAGACCGAATCCATTGC
>CALXOI010000179.1 GCA_944389965.1 uncultured Treponema sp. | reverse complement strand
CGGCGGTTTCTCCTGCGCCGGCTGCGGGTTTGCCGGTAGTCTGTCCTGTGCCGGTTGCGGTTTGCCGGTGGTTTGCCCTGCGCCGGTAGATTGGGTGGTTGCGGTGGCTTTGTTTTCCGTATCCGGTACTGCCGCCGGTTCCGGCGGGAAACCGCCGCCCGTCCGCAAAACAGAAAAAAATCACAGTACAAAAAAAAAACGGATGTTCCAACGGAACATCCGGAAAAACGAGGAGAGATTTTCAGAAAATATTACAACTATTTCTGTGTTGGCGTCAGAAATATTGGTTTCCTGATAAATCCGATACGAGTATAGTATGTCATATTATAAGAAAAAAATTCCGTATAGTTTTTGTAATTTACCGGCATATTTATTCTTTGCCGTTCCAGCAATACGTACAGAGCCGGCAGTGGTCAATACCAACGCTGTCCAGCATATCATCAAGCCGGTGGTACCGCAGGGTTGTAAAATGCAGCGTCTGCTGTATTGTTTCAAGCATCGCTGCGTACCGGGGACTGTCAGGATTGCTGTATTCCTGGAGTACAGATTCAGAAACAGTGTCACCTTCCCGCTGGCGGATAATCCGCCGGGTAATCAAATCCATTTCCGATTTTGACCGGGAAAAGTTCAGGTATTTGCAGCCGAACAGAATGGGCGGACAGGCGGGGCGCACGTGCACCTCTTTTGCGCCGCTCTGGTACAGAAAATCCGTCGTTTCCCGGAGCTGGGTTCCCCGGACGATGGAATCATCTATAAGCAGGATTTTCTTGTTTTTTATCAGGGGCTGCACAGGAATCAGTTTCATGTGGGCAATCAAATCCCGCTGTGCCTGGTTTACCGGCATAAAAGACCGTGGCCAGGTGGGCGTGTATTTGATAAACGGCCGGGCAAACGGAATGCCGGATTCGTTGGCGTATCCGACAGCGTGGGCAGTTCCGGAATCAGGAACCCCGGCAATGCTGTCCGGTTCAATAGTTCCCTTGTCCCGCCGGGCAAGGTATTTGCCGCAGTTATACCGCATCTGTTCCACATTGACGCCTTCGTATGTAGAAGTAGGGTATCCGTAATACACCCACAGGAATGTACAGATTTTCATCTCGTTCCGGGGCGGTTGCAGGACTTTAACACTGTCTGCGGTAACAAACACAATTTCACCCGGCCCCAGTTCATGGCAGTCTGTGTACCCCAGATTGATGTAGGCAAAGCTTTCAAAGGACAGACAATGAGCCCCGTCCTTGCGGCCAACCTGCAGCGGGGTTCTGCCCAGCTTATCCCGGGCACCGTAAATACCTTCCGGGGTCAGAATCAACATAGTGATGGAACCGGTAATTTTTTCCTGGACAAAACGGATGCCCTCAAGAATGGAATCTTTCTGGTTCAGCAGTGCAATAATCAGCTCCGTCTGGTTTATTTCACCGCCGCTCATTTCCAAAAAGTGCGTTCTGCCTCCGTCCAGTATTTCTTTTACCAGCACATCCTTATTGGCAACAATCCCCACCGTAGTGATGGCAAAATTACCCAGATGGGAATGAACCAGCAGCGGCTGGGGTTCGTAATCACTGATACAGCCGATACCCATCGTACCGTGCATTTCATCAATATCATTTTCAAATTTTGTCCTGAACGGGGAATTCTGTATGTTGTGAATTGAACGGTTGAACGTTCCCTCATCATTCAGGACGGCAAGCCCGCCTTTTCTGGTACCAAGATGTGAGTGGTAATCCACCCCAAAAAATAAATCCAGCGAACAGTCCTGCCGGGATGCTACTCCAAATATTCCGCCCATCGTTTTTCCTTTTGGAACAGTATAGCTGAAACAATATTTTTTTTCTATGGGACAGAAGGAATTTGCCGGACATATTTTTTTGCACCGCTTTCCGCCGGGATGCATTCCCGGGGCGGAGGTGGCTCACCGTATTGCCCGGTATCAGTTCCGGCGGCAGTATTTTGTCCTCCGGTTTTCCGTTTTTCTTTTTTCGGGCGCATGCCGCCGAGGGCGGCACCGGGTCGGCTCCGGGCTTCCGGTTCCGGGGCGGCGTAAAAGCGGCAACACACTGGCATTTTCCCCGCACGCGTTATTGCAGCTGGAATATTTCCGGCAAACCGGCAAAAGCCCCGGAACTGCCTGCAGCCCCCTCCGCGCCCCTTGCGCACAGGGCAGCGGTACTTTTTGTGCCGCCGGATACCGGTTCCCGTCCGGCGGACAACAGCCCTTGCCGGTACATTCAGTTCCGTGGTACAGAAATCCCGGCATACAATATGCGTACCGGTCTCCGTCCGTTTATGTGCCCGCCGGATTATCCGTTCCGGCAGGCTGTTCCTGATGGGCAGAAAAGATTATCCTGATGGGCTGACAAGAGAGTATTGTCAGGCAGAAAAGATTCTCCTGTTGGGCTGACAAGAGAATATTGTCAGGCTGAAAAGATTCTCCTGTTGGGCTGACAAGAGAATATTGTCAGGCTGAAAAGATTCTTCTGATGGGCTGAAAAGAGAATATTGTCAGGCTGAAAAGATTCTTCTGATGGGCTGAAAAGAGAATATTGTCAGGCAGAAAAGATTCTCCTGATGGGCTGACAAGAGAATATTTTCAGGCTGAAAAGATTATTCTGTTGGGCTGACAGGAAAGTATTGTCAGGCAGAAAAGATTATTCTGTTGGGCTGACAAGAGAATATTGTCAGGCAGAAAAGATTCTTCTGTTGGGCTGACAGGAAAGTATTGTCAGGCTGAAAAGATTCTCCTGTTGGGCTGACAAGAGAATATTGTCAGGCTGAAAAGATTATCCTGTTGGGCTGACAAGAGAATATTGTCAGGCAGAAAAGATTCTCCTGATGGGCTGACAAGAGAATATTGTCAGGCTGAAAAGATTCTCCTGCTGGGCTGACAAGAGAATATTGTCAGGCTGAAAAGATTCTTCTGTTGGGCAGAAAAGATTATTCTGACAGACTGACAAGAGATTGCGCAGCCTTTTGCGGCACTCCCGATCCCGGCTAATCCGTCCCGGTGGGTTCCTGAAAAGCCCGGCTCCCGTAACAGGAATGAAGATTCTTCCGCCAGAAAGAAAAAAAAGTGCGGAAAATAGGGCAAAAAAACTGACATTCTGTTCCGGTGTGTTATACTTAATAACAGGAGAAGTTCCGCCGGCAGAATAAGCTGGCGGAAGAAGCTGGGTAGAAAAAGGAGTATGCGCATGAAGAAAAAGGTATGGAAAAGCGTGGCTGCGGCAGTGGCGCTGCTGGCGCTGGCAATTGGCTGTGAACAGCCTACTGTTGAAACGAAGCCCACTGAGCCGGAGCAGAAACCCCTTCCGGTGACCGGGGTAAAGCTGGATAGGAGTACGCTATCGCTGGCAATTGGCGAAACGGCAGAATTACAGGCGACAGTGGAACCGGCAAACGCGGCGGTGCAGACGGTGACGTGGAGTACTGAACAGAAAGACGTGGTAGAGCTGACCGATAACGGTAACGGCAGCTGTACGGTAAAAGGTATCAAAGAAGGCACGGCGACTGTAACAGTAACAACGGCAGATGGCGGCAAAACGGCGCGGTGTACGGTGACGGTATCCAGTAAAATCGGAGATAGCATTACCAATACCGTCTTTATTGAGGCGGTGGAAAAAGCGGTGGATATCGGCTGGGAGAAAGAAGATGACGGCACAGTGAAGCTGACTGCGGAGAATCTGAAAAAAATCTAAGCGGTGACAGAGCTGAATGTAGATGGTTGGAGTATTCAACCGAATAGGTTGACCGACCTTTCCGGTATTGAATATTTTACCGGATTGGAAAGTCTGACTTGCAGCAATAATCAGCTGACGGTACTGGATGTGTCGAAAAACACGGCGCTGACGTCACTGGAATGCGGTGCAAATGAACTGAAGGCATTGGATGTGAGGTCAAATACAAAATTGACATTTTTGGGCTGCGGAAATAATCAGCTGAGGTCACTGGATGTGTCGGCAAATACGGATCTAACAGGACTGGACTGTTTCATAAATCAACTGACGGAACTGAATGTAAGTGCAAACACGAAACTGACAAGACTGGAGTGTACCGAAAATCGGTTGCAGGTTTTGGATGTGACTGCGAATACGGCGTTGACGGATCTGTACTGTGGTATGCAGACATCCGATGGAGAGACAGCACAGACACTGAAACTGACACTGAATGAGAATCAGAAAATAACGTGGGAAGATTTGTGGAAAAATGATTATTCCAATGATGAAAATGTTGTGTTAGCGGAATAATTCCTGCATTGTATAACATAACAGCCCTTGTACGAGGGCTGTTTGTTTATACTTGGCTGTGGCTGAATGATTGCGGGAAGGCGAAATTCAAAAAAAGTTCCGCCGGCAGAATAAGCTGGCGGAAGAAGCAGGATAGACAAAAGGAGTATGCGTATGAAGAAAAAAGTTATAAAAATA
>CALXOI010000178.1 GCA_944389965.1 uncultured Treponema sp. | reverse complement strand
TTTTAATCTAAAGCCCTGATGGGGCTTTCGGATGGCGCAGAAGAAAGATCTTTTAAAGAACGAGGGAAGGACTTCATGCAGGGTTTATCATGAAAATGGAGCTTTTATGAAATTTTCTGTAAAAAAAATTATAAACCCGCAGGATACACAAAGTCCTGCACGTTTTCATCCCGCACCGGTGTACATTGACATCATGGATTTGGACGCACTCGCTTCCGATGTTTCTCACTCCACTTCTATGACTCCGGCAGATGTAAAAGCTGTTATTGTAGAAGTGGTTACGGTTCTGCAAAAGAACTTGATTCGGGGAGTGAAGATCAAAATCGACGGATTAGGGTTGTTCAAACTCTCATTCGGTGGTACAGGGCATGAAGATGCAGCGGATGTTTCGGCTTTGGATATCAATGGTGTCAAGGTAACGTACATTGCCGATGCCAAGATTAAGAAGTTTATTTCGTCATCAATTTCTTTCGAAAAAAAGAAAGAAACCAAAAATGACGAAGCTGTTACCGAAGGAGTAGACGCATAGGTAAAGTGGTATACAAGACTGGTAAGATGGGGTGCTTGTATACGGTAATCTTATAAAATCTGTTATAAGGATAAAAATACAAATAATTTTATGGAAAATATTTTAACCGGAAACATGGTTTCCTTGGAATTCTGCGCCAGACAAACCGACAGATTTCCGGTGAAATATTTTATAATTTTGGACTTCAAGCGTTTTTCTTGGAGAGTTACCCGGTTTTGAGTATGTTCAAAACAGGCAACAGACAGCCGTATTCCCGGTTTATCCCGGAAATACGGCTTTTTTTATGAATTACAGGATTGCATAAACAGTAAGCAATACAACAGGTATCAGGTTTGCCGGCGTGTTCTCCGGTTCGGTCTTATGCCAACTATAAATTATAAACAGGTATTTTTTGATTTATCTTTTGATAAAGAAGGTACGTGTTTTTCAGCGGTTGAGGGGAGTCGAACCCCCGTCACGAGCTTGGGAAGCTCGGGTAATAGCCGTTATACGACAACCGCAAGCGGTTTTTATCTTATCCCCAACCCGGAATTTTGTCAAGAAAAAGGGTGGCAAACCCGGCGGGAACACGGGCAAAGCGATAAACGCTTTTTTCTGCGTGTTGATGGTGCTGTTTAAGGGATACCGTATATTCCGGTGGTGGCAGATAAAACCACGCCGTCCATTTTAAGTTTCTGTTCCGGTGTTGTCTTTGACAAAAGAAAACACCAGTATTTTACCGGATATTAAATCGTACAGGTTGTTCCGGCACAAAGAATTTCCGGGCGGTCTGATCCGGGGAACCTTTTGCACGGTATGTTTTATGTATCCTGTCCGGTAGTGACGGTAAAAACATCCGCTACAGATAGCGATACAGCTGTTATTCCCGCCGGTAACCTGTCGGGTACAAAGCATTATGTATTTGGTTTTTTAAAATACGCCGGCCGGCAGACAACATTTACAGTCGCAGATTTGCCCCCCCCCCCACACAAAAAAAAAAAAAAAAAATCCCTTCATTGACTTTTCCCCGGGAAGGTTTTAAGCTTGCAGAAAGAAAGATCAGGCTGAAAGGAACACTCCATGACGATAAAAGAAGCAATATACGAGCGGCACACGGTGCGCAAATATACCGGAAAGGAAATCCCGGCGGAAACAGCCGCACTGCTTAACAGCCGGGTTGCGGAAAATAACGGCAAATTCAATCTGGCAATTAAACTGGTAACCGGAAACTCCGAAGGCATAATGGGGGCAGCAAAACTCCTTTTGGGACAGGGGGTGAACAATTATTTCATTCTTGCGGGAGAAGACACCCCCGGCCTTGACGAAAAACTGGGATACTGCGGCGCAGACCTTATCCTTTACGCCCAGACACTGGGGCTCAACACCTGGTGGATTGGCGGAATGGTCAGCAAAAGAGGCGCTGAAAAAAACCTGGGGAAAAAGAACCTGCGCATAGGCAGCGTCATTGCGGTGGGTTACGGCAAAACCCAGGGCGTCCAGCACAAATCAAAACAACCGGAACAAATCAGCAGCTACACGGGGGAAGCTCCGGACTGGTTCAAAGCTGGTGTGGACGCAGTGCTTCATGCTCCAACCGCATTGAACAGGCAGTCATTCTCCATAACCGGAAAGGGGAACAAGGTTTTCATCAGTTACGCAAAAGGCTCTTTCTCCGGAATTGACCTGGGCATCGGCAAGTATCATTTTGAAGCCGGCGCCGGGAAAGAAAATTTTGAATGGGAATGAGGGATTATGCAGGGACTGCACGGCTCAAACAAAAACGGAAAGATAAAAGCACCATTCTCCATCCTGCGGGAAAACCTTGAAGAACTTTCCCTGGAAGCTGTCATTGTCCCCGCAATGGGAACAGGTGAGCCGGGGGAATGCGGGGCTGCGCTCTTCAAAGCCGCCGGAGCGAAACACGTAATTTCTGCAAGCCCTGATTCCGCCTCCAGGAACGGCACCGGGGCTGAAAAAGAAAAGGCCTTGCAGGAAAGTTACCGGGTGGCTTTTAAATCCGCCGGGGAACTGGGATGCAAAACCCTGGGGCTGCCCTTCCCGGCATGGGAAAGTTACGGCATCCCCAAAGAAACGGAACTTAAAGTCCTTGAAAATGAAATACGGAACTTCCTTCTGGAACACCCTGTGCAGGTTGTCCTTGCGGTAAAAGAAAAAAAACTTCCCCTGGTATCAGGAAAACTTTTTGACGGGATTCAAAACTTTATTGAAAGCAACGCTGAGCAGGAAGAAGATAGCGAAGACATTCCGTATTCCGATTCCGGGCCGGTGAACTTCGGCGCTGTCCCTGTCCGGGGAAAACCAATCCGCAACCGTCGGGAATATTCCCTTGCCCCAAAAAGATTCCTCTGTGAGGAGCCGGCAGAATGTGATGCTGAAATTGACGGAACCTTACCGGAGGCGGATGGAATACAGGACTTTATAGACAGCGCCGGCGGTAAACTGAATTTCCAGAACACCCTGCAGTACCTGATTGCGGAGCGGAAACTCGACAACGCCACCGTGTACAAAAAAGCCTTTATCGACAAAAAGTTTTTTTCCAAAATAATCAGCAAAAGGGATTATGTCCCTAAGAAACACACGGTGATGGCGCTGGGGCTGGCACTGGAACTGGAAATCCGGCAGTACGAGGACTTTCTTGCCAGCGCAGGATACGCCTTTATGCCTTCCAGCAAATTCGACCTGATTATCAAATACTGCGTGTTGAACAAAATCTACAATATAATAAGCATCGACCTAATCCTTGATTCCTACGGCCTGCCCTGCTTTTCCCCGGAATAAAATCCTGAACCCGCCGGTTAAAATCCTAAAAACAAAAAGTCGCCGGAAAGGCGACCATCCGGAAAGACCTTCATAGTACCATAGGGTAAAAGGTTCCTGAAGCGGTTTGATCCCGCGTCAGGGATTGTGGAAAGCCATATTCAAAACCAAGGGAGGTAACAACATGAAAAAGGGTCTTACGGAAATTGTTTTTATCCTTGACGAAAGCGGTTCGATGAGCGGACTTGAAAAAGACACGGTGGGAGGTTTCAATTCTTTTATCGGCAGGCAGCGGAATGTTGAGGGGGAAGCACTGGTGTCGGTGGTGTTGTTCAGCGGAAGCTCAAAGGTGTTGTACGACCGGACGGAGCTTTCCAAAATCAAACCCATGACGGAAAAGCAGTACTGTCCCGAAGGCTGCACCGCCCTTTTGGACGCAGTGGGAAACGCGGTAAATCACATCAGGACAATCCACAAGTACGCCCGGGAAGAAGACCTGCCGGAAAAAACTGTTTTTGTCATCACCACCGACGGGGAGGAAAACTCCAGCCGGGAATTCACTTACCGGAAAGTCAAAGATTTAATCGAAAGGCAGCAAAAAGATTGCGGCTGGGAATTCATTTTCCTCGGGGCGAACATTGACGCCGGGGAAGAAGCGGCAAGAATCGGCATTGACCCGGATCAGGCGGTGCGGTATGAATGCGACAGCGCAGGAACGCTCCTTAATTTCGAGGTGCTGGGGGAAGCCATGTGTTCCATGAGGGAAGGAAAAAAACTGAACCGGAGCTGGAAAAAAGACATAGAAAAGTATTACGGTGAAAAGAAAAGGTAACCCCCGCACCGCCGCTCTTTGCCTGCGGACAATCCTTACGGGCAACTGGCTGTGTCAGGAAACGGAGCTGCCGTTGAGGGGACGGATAATCCGGCAGGGATTTCCCTCTGCCGCAACATTTTCCGGGATGTCCTTTGTCACAACGCTTTCCGCACCGATGACGGAACTGTTTCCGATGCTCACACCGGGAAGCTCTATCACTCCGCCGCCCAGCCAGCTGCCGCTTCCGATTTTCACAGGAAGCGCATAAGTCCGGCAGAAATATTCTCCGCATAAGATTAAATTCATATTTTATCGAGTATAATCGATAAAATATGAATTTACTATTGTTTTTCCGGTATAATCGATATATAATCATTTCAGACTTGCAAATCGGGAGTAATAAGGATGATTAAA
>CALXOI010000177.1 GCA_944389965.1 uncultured Treponema sp. | reverse complement strand
AAAGGAAAAAACAGGTTTTATACCGATTTAGAACACAAACATTCCGCTATGCGGAAATCAGTCAAGATTCCTCCATAGAAAACCGGCATACTGTCCCAGAATTCGGTAATCAGAACGCCGGTTGCAAATAAGAATAGCAAGGCATTGGGGGGTCCAGGGGTACTCCCCTGGTCGGTGTAAGGCTGCTCCGTAAAGAAAATGCACCGCATTTTTAGGAGCAGCCCGAAACTCCATGAGTTTCGGGTGTAAAAAAACGAGAGGGGAAACCTACGCATCGAAAGCGTTGGTTTCCCCTCTCCCTTATATTTGACTACTTTTGAAAAAGTAGAGTTTGCCCTGCTTTTCCAAAGCAGAAAAAGATTCCTCCACTCGCCTAGCGGCTCGGTCGGAATGACAGGGGCAGCCAAAACGTTGGTCGGAATGACAAAGGCGTTATAGAAGAAACGGCTTACGGGGGGTCCGGGGTGCTTTGGCACATAAAAAGCCATGACCTACCAAAAGCCGTGAGCCAAAGCCTACGAATTCAGCTTACGCTGAATTCGCTAACCAGAACGCCGACTTTCCAAAGCGGCTTTGGCACAGAAAAAGCCACGGCAAAAAAGGTCATGTCGACCGAACGTTAGTGAGTGGAGACATCTTACCAGGTTATATCATTCCACTGTGGGTTCATGCTTTCAACAAGTGCGTTCTTTTTTGCCCTGTTCCATTTTTTCAACTGTTTTTCCCGTTCTATTGCTACTTTCACATCCTTAGTTTCTTCTAGATAGACAAGTTTGTTAACTTTATACTTTTTCGTAAACCCTTCACAATTTCCGTTTTTGTGTTCTTCCATTCTCCTGTGAATATTGTTTGTTATTCCTATATACATTACTTTATTGTTCCAGTTTGTGAGGATATACACATAATATTTTTCCATTAAATGCCTCCTAAAGATCCCTCCACTCGCCTGCGGCTCGGTCGGGATGACAGGGCTGTGGGTAAAACAAAGCTTTCCAGACGTCAAAACGGTCATGTCGACCGAACGTTAGTGAGTGGAGACATCTTGAGGCGGTAGAAAAAACAAGATGAATTCTTTCACATAAAGATTATCCCGATTAAGAAAACAAACACCCTGCTTTACCAAAGCAAAAACAAGATCCCTCCATAGAAAACCGGCATACTGTCCCAGAATTCGGCTTCGCCGAATTCTTTAGCTTTTGCACACGGCTGTTGGTAAAACAGGAGTTTCCAGCGGCAAAAGCGTTGGTCGGGATGACCGGCTTTGGCACCTAAAAAGCCATGACTTTCCAAAAACCGTGAGCCAAAGCCCCAGAACGCCGGTTTCATTGACGGCCAAAACAAGTTACCGGATAGAGCGTACTACACGGAAACCGAAGCAATAGCCTTTTTGATAGGGGTCAGCACTGTTCTGGTCCCCGACGCCACAGCCCGCAGAATCATCGGTGTTAATGCGGCCGCCACGACTTACCCGTTTCTCGCCGGTTTCCGATCCTGCAGGATTCTCTGTATTACTGGGATAGGAACCGCTCCTCCAGTCCCAGCACCACTCGGAAACATTGCCACTCATGTCGTAAAGCCCCAGGGCATTGGCTTGCTTTTTACCTACCTCATGGGTTTTGTTGTCGCTGTTTGCCATGTACCAAGCCACCTCATTTATTGTGTTGCTGCCACTGTAGGTACAATTCCAAGTATTGTTTGCTTGCCCGGTCTGGCCTCCCCGGGCAGCATATTCCCATTCCGCCTCTGTAGGGAGCCGGTAACCGTTAGCATTAAAATCACAGGTTACCCCATCCCAATCTACATCTTTTGATGTAGGGGAAGTTCCCCAGACAGCAGGGTCTGTAGAACTTTTGATAGTATAACAGGGGGTCAAGCCCTCTCTCATGCTCAATAGGTTGCAGTATACGATTGCTTCGTACCATCTCACCTGTTCCACAGGACGCCTTTCCTGCTCCTCTCCATCCGCAGGTAGTTTTTCGTCTCCCTGATATTCACTGGGGTTTGGCTCTATGTCGTTGTGGTTCCCGGTCATTATGCTTTCAAATTCAGCCTGGGTAACCTCGTAGGGAGAAATCCAGAAACTTGAGAGGGTTACTTCTTTACCGTTGAGGGTACAGCTTCCACCATCCACATGAACGAGATTGAGAGACAACTCAGAACCACTCAATGCCACATTACGTTCTTTATCATCGGAGAAGAAGAATGTGGTGTCTGTCAAACCTGAACTACCCCATCCTAAGGTAAATTCTTCTCCAGGGGTAGCCATAGAAATACCCATGTTACCGGAATCTACTGATTTTCTTAGTTTTCCTTCGATAAGTAAGATTGTACCATCCAGATATACATTATTGGTAGAATTGCCGGTTTTTGTATTTTCGGAAATGACGGGGGAACTAGCAGCAGCGATTGAAGAACCAAGTGTAAAATTACCGGTACCTACATAGACCCCGCCACCCTTTTGAGTAGCTGTATTTCCGCTTATGGTTCCGCCGGTCATGATGAAATTGGAATTAACACCATCCACGTACACACCGCCACCAAACGCTGCAGTATTAAGTTCTGCACCACCAATGGTTCCTCCGTTCATGGTAAAGGTACCTACAGAAACACCAACACCACCACCATTCACTGTTGCAGTATTACCGGATATAGTACCGCCTTCCAAAGTCATAGTTGCACCAGAGGCACCGAGGTTTACACCACCACCGGTCGTACCTGCATCGTTATCTGATATGGTTCCGTCGATCATGGTAAAGGTACCATTACTACCGATATTCACGCCGCCACCGTTACCTTGTTCTGAACTGTTTTTTGTTATAATGCCGTTTTCCATGGTAAAAGTACCGTAAACAAATACCCCGCCTCCATAATTGGACGAACTACTTACGGTATTACCATCTATACTGCCTCCCTCCATAGTAAAGGCACAGTCACTGTCAATATATACCCCGCCACCATTAGATCCATCTGCATTATTTTGCCAAATCTTCCCGCTTACCAGTATCAGAGAACCGGGAACATTACCTATAGAATATCTGGTTATATGTATTCCTCCTCCACTGCCTCTAGTATTACCTCCGGTTATGGTACCTGTCCCGTCGGTACCGTCAAGATTTGTTGCAGAGGAGTCTTTTATTGTTAAGGTACCGCCTTCTATTTTTATAACCGAGCCATCGGATACTGCCGCAGCGGTACTCAACCCACGGTCTATGGTTTTGCCGTTAAGGTCAAGAGTAATGGGATTCTCTTTCGTACCGCCGGTAAAGGTTATGGGAGTGTAAATGCCGGCAGTGCCAAAGACTGCGTTGCTACTATCAATATCCTTTAACAAGGTGATGGTTCCGCCATCAGCTCTGATATTTACGGCATCAATGGCATCCTTAAAAAGCCCCAAAGTTTCAGTACTGCCAGCACCTGCTACATACTTAGTTTCAGCGTCTGACAGGTATACAGCTCCATTATATTTTACAATACTATAGTCAGGATTATCAGAAGTAAATATTCCGTCTGCTCCCGTAACATCCTTATCCGTTATCCGTACTTCACTTCCTGGCGACACGTTTTCTGCCGTGACTCCGATAGTACCGCCGGTAAGACCTTCGGCACCGATGGTAATAGTTTTTCCGTTAGCTAAGTACACGTTATTGGTAACAAAAACACCTATATTATCGCTAATAACAGGACTACCGCTAAGGGTAAAGGTACCTTCTCCTACGTACACGCCACCACCACCATGTAACGCCTGGTTTCCAGATATTGAGCTAGTATTGTTCAAAGTAACTTTTGCATTAGTACCATCAAGGTATACACCGCCACCATATCCACTTGTTGATTCATTTCCGCTTATGATTCCGCCATTCATGGTAAAAGTACCGTTGTTCCCTACATACACACCACCACCGGTGACATCCGCATAATTGAATACATCAGTACCTACTACACCAATTCCACCGATGGTACCATCATTCATGATAAAGGTACCGTCTGCCACATACACACCGCCACCTAAATCCGCTTCATTGGCATCTGTACTACCGATGGTTCCCCCACTCATGGTAAAGGTACCGTCTGCCACATACACACCGCCACCACCACTAGGTGTATTGACCGGATCCGTACTAGTCGTAGTGTTGCCTTGTATTTTAGCTGTACCGGTCAGGGTAAAGGTTCCGCCATTTACATACACACCCCCACCACAGGCATGACCATTCGTACCGGTAGCTTCGTTATCTTGTATTATGGCAGTACCGGTCATGGTAAACTCTCCGCCATTTACATATACCCCGCCAC
>CALXOI010000176.1 GCA_944389965.1 uncultured Treponema sp. | reverse complement strand
CTGCATACCTGTTGGGGATAAGACACAGTTATTCTCACCTAGAAAATGGGTAACCAACTGCGGTATATCGGATTTCCGGTCTCTCAACGCAGGAATATAGACCGGAAATGCAGCAACGCGGTAAAACAGATCGCTGCGGAATTCTTTTCTTTCTACTTTTTGCTGTAAATCTGCGTTGGTAGCAAATATGAACCGGACATCCGCCTGATGCTCTTTAGGAGCTCCCACTTTACTATATAAACCACTTTCAATAACATGAAGCAGCTTCGGCTGCATATCAAGCGGCATTTCACCAATTTCATCAAGAAACAAAGATCCCCGCTCAGCTTGTGTTATATATCCGTTTCTGTTTACGGCGTCTGTATATGCACCCCGGACAGTTCCAAACAGTTCAGATTCAGCAAGCATTACTGGAACAGCTGCCATATTAAGAGAACAAAAAGGATTTAATTTCCGCTTGGATAATGTATGGATGATACGAGCAATATACGTCTTTCCGGTTCCACTTTCCCCACACAGCAGAACCGGAGCATCTGTTTCTGCAAGACGGCTGATAATCCTTTTCAAACATACTATTTCCGGTGAATTACCAAGAATTGTTTTTAATTCAGCACTTTCAAAATTCCCGTCATCAAAACTATCATCATCGGGAACGAAAGAGCGCCTGTTACCGAAACTACGGTATAGAACCGATTCTATACAATCAAAGTCACAAGGCAGATGCAAATACCCTTGAAAATGCTGGAATAACAAACTCCGCGGTAAGACAAATTTATCTTCAAGAACAATCAGAACAACTGGAATCCGATGTAGTATTGAGACCAGTAGTAATTTTTCTTCCTGGCTACACCGACATAAAACCGTCACATCCAAAAACACCAGTGAGAAAAAACACCGGTTAACATGACTTTGCAGTTTTTCAAAACTACAAAGCAACGTAACCCGGTCAACAATAGAACACTTGCGGAAAAAATCCCGTACCCGGTTGTCCTGTGAAAAAACACACAGCTGATAATCCAAAACTCCCTCTTTTCTATTTCAATTATGCAGGCTTAGTGATTTTATACCACAGTAATAAAACATTATACCAAATAAACGGCAAAATCAACAGAATCTTTAATGGATTATGCATAATTTCCGGCCATATTTCCAAGCCCCGCTCAAAAGTACGGGCAGAAACATGACTTGTCCGCTTCGCAAAAATATTGATAATATCTTTGCTGTACACAAAAGTACTTGATGAAAATCTGTTTCTCCGTTGAAATGCCCATGTCTCTTTTTCTGCAATACCATCCCCTATCAGCACTAATGCCGGACAAGATTTATAGATTGCGGATACAATATCCGGTTCCATGGATTTAGGATAATATCCCACAAATCGCCCAATTATTTGTAAATTCGGGAACGTAACATGGACATTCCGTTCTGCCTCAAGCAGGGCTTTTTTACGGCCGCCTAATAGATACAGGGATTTATAGTGACTGTCTAAAACTGATAAAAAAGAAATAATTGCAGAAAATGGATTATACCGCACCGGAATCGGCAGATGCAAAAATGAAGCCCCTTTGATAATGCTTTTTGATAACGGTAATACTAAATCCGCATTACGGATACATTCATTCAGTTTTTGATTCTTACGGGCTTTCAATAAATCCCATACAGAAAGGAAAACAATCTGTTTCGTTCCTGGTTTTTCCAGCAGTGCAAGTATTTCGTGTTCCATATCTTCCGGAGGCAAAATATCAACCGGTATTTTTAAGAGATGGATTCTTTCAACTGCCATACATTACGCTCCGTTAATACTGTCTGCAAGGCGGACAACCCATATACAGTAGCGGTTTCCGTCCTGAGAATATTGGTATAAAAATGAACCGGAATAAATCCAGCCTGCTGCAACACATTCAGTTCATCAGGTGCAATACCACCTTCGCATCCGACAGCAACTGCTGCAGCAGAAAACACCCCGCTTTCGGCAGCAACTGCTTCATGAAGCAAACAGGAACCGTTCGTTTTTTCATATAAAACGAATCCGCAGGGTTTGTCCCCTTTTTCCTGCTGCCACAGCTCTACAGCCAAAGCCAAAGAACATGGTGCATGAATTTTTGTTGCCACCGGCGATCCGCTTTGTTGCCGGGCTTCCCGGATAATTCTGTCCCAACGATCCATACGGTTACCATCCCCGGACGGGGAACGGCAACCCAAAACTGGTATAATAATTGACACACCAATCTCGGTCGCTTGGCGGACAATTACATCCATTTTCTGGTTTTTCGGAAGAAACTGAATCAGCCATAAAGGTATTCTGTTTGCCATCCCGTCAGCAATAGCAGCAGCGGAAACGCCGGTTTCAACAGCACGGCGGCCTGCCGCATCCCGGTTATTGGTACCGGCAGCAACCGGTTCCAGAACAAGCTGTCTGGCACCGGAAGAAACGACAACCATGGGCTGAAGTTTACCTGACGGCAACCGGACATCAATATTGTCCCCGGGACGCAACCGAAGTACCTGT
>CALXOI010000175.1 GCA_944389965.1 uncultured Treponema sp. | reverse complement strand
CGATCTCCATGCTTCATCTTCTCCATAATTTTGTATTTATTTATTGTAACATATTTTGTTTTATTTTTATTTGGGCACATTTTTGCTGGCGCAAAAACCAGGCTTTCCGCCATTCCGCTGCCGCTCCAGCCGCTTTCTTTACTCCGTTCAGAAAGCGGCCGCCTCCGGCGTGGCTCCAATCCTTTGTGCGGAACCAGAATGCCAAAGATGTTTTTCTCCAACCGTGGTTTTTCAAAATGTCTTATTATATTCCTTTACAATTCTGCTGAGTTCTTCCGTTTACAATATAAGATTTCCCGGAAACAAATATAAGTACTCTAAGTCCTTTCGGAAGAAAAAAAGGGAAAACAGTGAGTGTTCGTTCTGTAAAAGGACTATTTTCACTTTGTAAAAGGTGTATTTACAATCCGTAAACAGTCTGTTTACGGATTTTTTGTTTCAGAAAAGGAAATAAAACATTGTTATATATATAAATGCATCATACTACAAAAGCACAAAAAAAATCCAGTGTAATAGCAAAGCATTGTTCTTATAGTATGATGGATTTTGGGGCTGTCTTACAAATCGTACTTTTTTCCGGTAGTAACACGGTGCATGATTTGTTACAGAGTTTGTACTTACTGGCTTGTTTCAAGATAGCCGGCAACCAGGTGCAATACTTTCTGTATAAAAGTTTTTTCAAAATAAATTAAGTCTAATTATTATGAGGTGTGCCTTGATACGTGTCCATCTTTCTATCTTAAATGGAATGTACTTATGTGGACGAAGCTACGATGAAGTCTCTACGGAGCACCCGTCCATTAGCAGGGGGACGGTGTACAGGACTTTGAACAGATTGGATGAAACGGGATAGATACATAAACCGGTATGTTCGGCTGACCGGAGTACTTTGATCATTGCTGCTATGGCCGTGTTAAATGTGGAAATATGATTAATAAGGCTTTTATTCCTGAATTGGATAACAATATCCGGAGTAAACAGTTTTTTGATTTTACCGACTGCTGCATATATTCCACGGAATTTACCCTGCCTGTAAAACGAGGAAGGGGGACAGAAGCGGCAAAACTAACATTGTGTTTTAGAGACTGTCAGTCTCTGAATAATAATTTTACAAGGAGATTTTTATGAGAAGCATTACGACATTTGATTTGCAGTATGCCCACCGTTTTTATGGATTCAAAGGTGAGGCGCAATATCTGCACAGACACACCGGTGTTCTTACTATCGAAGTTGAAGACAGTATTGAACCCGGAGTAAACATGGTTTTTCCGTGCAATGAAATTTAAAAAACAGCGTGGAATGTGCTGAAGAATTTTGATCATGCCCTGATTCTGCGGGAAGATGATCCTTTGCTTCCGGCCATATTGCAGGTATACGAGGCACAAGGCATAAAGAATGGTACACCTACAAACAAGATGAAAGGAGAGGCATTCAAAACGGAATTGGCGACTGCTTATCCTGACAGCCGTCTTGTGGTCACAAAGGAAACAATGACCGTTGAAGGAATGATAAAAATCGTTTATGACCTTTTGAAAGATAAATTGAATATCGCAAAAATTACCTTTACCAGAGGTGTTAATGCGGCTTCATCAGAATTTGCAACAAAGAACAAAATCGACCGATGCCCCTGGTGCGGAATTGCACTGAATGAGAACGGTGTCTGCCCCAAATGCGGGTACAAAAAATAAACACCGCTTCTTCCAAAGCACCCGGTAATCCGGGTGCTTTTTTGCAAACTTCCTTGACATAACTTCCACCATGGTGTGGAGGAAATATTGAAAATACCGAAGTTACCAGATCATCGTAAGCTGCAACGGTGTCTTTTTGGAAAACTGTACGGAAAGGGAAATCCTCGTCCACCGGAAAGAAACAGAGGGATAGTGTCATCATAATTCGTAACACATCAAAATAGTGCAGTTTTTTTTCTAGTATTATTTATAAAATGACAAAAAATATAACAATGCCTTTATAGCACGTAACACAAAGATTTTCTTATGAAATAAGGTGTTGTAATTTACACGCTTTTTTTCTGGCCGGTGGAGTCTGCGGTTCGTTTACGGAACCCAAGAAAAGGGTATTACAAGCTCTTATCGTTCAAACCTAGGTAACCGTGGAAACGAAATCATCTGCTCCGCTGACGCTTTAGCCTTCTCCGGTGTACTCGGCGTACACGTCAAACCCCTACAGAGACTCAATATTTCCATACAGTTCCCGATGACATCCAATCTGGAATATGAATTGAAAGATGTTGAAGGCAACCTTGCTTCATCTTTTGGGATTAAAGACGGGAACAAATTCCTCACGGGTATTTTCCCTGTGCTGGACTTTGGCGCCGGATACCAGGTTATCGATGCGCTTTATGTCAGCGCCAGCTTAAACTGGTACCTCAACTGGTTCGCTAAAATCAACAGCATACTTGGTGAATCCGATGGAGATGATTCCGCAGAAATCGCTGCCGGCACAGATTACGGCTTCAATAAATATATAACCGCCAGCCTGGGTTTCGCTTACGCAAAGCAGGGGGGAAACGGCGGGGAGGAGAGACTCATACCGCTGTTCCCGTGACCATCCGGTGCGGATTGCAGGAGAAGGAT
>CALXOI010000174.1 GCA_944389965.1 uncultured Treponema sp. | reverse complement strand
CCCGTTTTCCAAATCCACCGTAAGGAGAACGCCGTTTTCCCGGATGGTGATGACAGGATTGTGTTCCGCCCCGATCCAGCCTTTTTTTAAGGGAAGACCTTCCAATTCCCGGACAGCCACATCGCTCCGCTCGTATATACCGGCGGGACGGCACACCGTCCGCAGGCAGTCAAGCAGCTCTTCCCGGAACACTTCCGCCGCAAGACATAAAAACTGGACGGCAAGGAATACCCGCCCGCACTCATCCACATACCGGTCGACAGTGAAGCCGGGGATAAAGTCCGCTTCGGCAAACACCAGCCGGTAGGAATCGTTTTTGCCGTAGTAATAGAACCGGGCTTCCAAGGCTGATTTCACCCTTTCCAGAAAGAAACTGCGGACCGTTTCCCTGTGGAGGGAGCCGGGAACGCTGCCGTCCGCCCCGGCACCAAAGAAGTGTTCCGCCCGGCTTTCCGTCAGGAGGCGCACGATTATCTTTGACCGGGGATTGAAAATTCCGGTTCCTAAAAACAAACCACCCTTTGAAAACACCTCCACCGCCGTTCCCGGGGCAACGGCGCAGTCCTTCAGTTCCTGCTGGAGTATCTTTCCGTCTGACTGGTATTTTACAAAGGCTATTTCGTTGTCAAACACCCAGGGGGAACCCTGCTGTATGTCTGTCTCTTCTTTTGTTTTCAGAAAAATACGGGGAAAATTCATACCCGCTATTGTCCACATTTACCCGGACTGCGTCAAGAATAAAACCTGCCGGGTAATCCGGCTGATTCAGCCATACTGCCGGCAAAATACTTGTTTCCCCGGCAGAAAGACAGTACAATTCCCCTATGTCCCGGAATTCTGTTGAACAGGCTGTTATCCTCACATCCCGCCCCTGCGGCGAAGACAACAGAATTGTCACACTATTCATCAGAACAAAAGGCATCACCGACGCAATGCTGTACGGCGGAAGAAAAAGCCGGATGAAGTCCATGGTGTCTCCGTGGCACGCTGGTACGGTCTGGCTGTATACCGATGAAGTAAAGCACCACACAAAAATAACCGATTTTGATCCGGTGACTTTCCGTCCGACGCTCCGGGAAAACCTGTACAAAAATATGGCGGCGGCATTGGCAACAGAACTGATGATTGTGACAAACGTTTCAGGCGAACCGGAAAAAAGCTGGGTTCTGTTCAACGGTTTTTTGGACGGGCTTGACTTATCAGATGAAACAGGCTGCCGCACCGGACTACTCCGTTTTTTATGGCGGTATCTGGGACTTATGGGACTGCGCCCAGACAGCCGCAGCTGCTGCCGGTGCGGGGGCAGGATTCCCGGCACAGCACCTGCAAAACCGGGCGGCACCATCCTGTATATTCCTGCAGAAAACGGGTTTATTTGCCCTGCCTGCCGGGATGCGGCGGAAACAGGTATTTTTCTGTCAGCAGAAAGCATCCGGTACCTGGCTGCTGTCACCGGGGAAACAGCACGTGTTTCCCGGAATATACACTTGTCCGGCCAGGCGTATGATGAACTGCGGCAATATCTGTTCCATGCCGTTACCCTTGCAGCCGGCGGCCGGCTGAAAACCCTGGTATCCGGCATTGGTATTCTGTAGCAATATCTTTGATGTTACGCTGTTTTTATGCTATACTGCTGATGCCGAATTAACCGGTGTACCGGAAAACTTCCGGTAGCCGGTTTAAATGAATACGCAGAAAGGGGGAATATATGGCAGACGGATTACGGGCAGTTGATGTCATTACAAAAAAACGGGGAAATGCCGCCGGAGCCAGTACTACGCTGACCCGGGAAGAAATCAGTTTTTTAATCAACGGGTATACCGCCGGTTCCATTCCCGACTACCAAATATCCGCCTGGCTCATGGCGGTTTATTTCAACGGAATGACTTTTGACGAAACGGCAGCCCTCACCGACGTAATGCTCCACTCCGGTGACGTCATGCAACTGCACGATACCGGAATCCCCGGACTGAATGGTCCGTTTGTGGACAAACATTCCACCGGCGGAGTCGGGGATAAAATTTCCCTGCCGCTGGCTCCGATTGCTGCAGCCTGCGGGGTGCAGGTTCCCATGATGAGCGGAAGGGCGCTGGGGCACACCGGCGGAACCCTTGACAAACTGGAATCCATCGCCGGTTACCGGGTTTCCCTTTCAGAGGATGAATTCCGGCAGATTATTGCCCGGACGGGATTTGCCATGACCGGACAGACACAGCAGGTGGTTCCCGCTGACCGGCTGCTGTATGCCCTTAGGGATGTAACAGGAACAGTTGAATCAATTCCGCTGATTACCGCCAGCATTCTGTCAAAAAAAGTTGCGGAAGGCTCCGATGCGCTGGTATTTGATGTCAAATACGGTTCAGGTGCATTCATGAAAACAAAAACTGCAGCAGAACAACTGGCAGACAGTCTGGTAAAAACAGCATCTGCAATGGGTAAAAAAGCAGCTGCCCTGATTACAAATATGCAGACACCGCTCGGTAGAAAAATCGGCAATTTTCTTGAGGTTGAAGAAACAATTGAATGCCTTCAAGGAAAGGGACCCGCAGACGTCATGGAACTGACAGAAGCGCTGGCAGTACAGATGATATTGCTTGGAGCTGCGTTG
>CALXOI010000173.1 GCA_944389965.1 uncultured Treponema sp. | reverse complement strand
TCCTCCGCTTTTTCAAACGCATTTATATTATACACGATTTTCGTCTGTCCGTCACCTGTTTCCTTTCCGTTCTGTTTCCAGATTGTCCGGCTCTCGTACACCGGATACCCGTCCCCGCACAGGTCAAAATTGCAGATGAAAATCACGTAGGACTTTTTCAGCCGGTCATACGGGTTCCCCCTCAGCAGCGAGTCCACATCCATCGCCGAATGGTAGTACCTCATCCGTTTCACTAAATTGTGCCGGTGCGCCGTCTGCATTTCTATGTTATAGATTTCCCCGTCTCCTTCCAGATACACGTCCATCCGGATTCCTTTTGTCTGCGGAAACAGGTTCACTTCTTTCTGCGCTTCCAGATATGACACTTTGGCGATTTTTATTCCCATCAGCATTTCCAGAAACAGTTTGCAGAATTCCCCATCCCTCATAATCTGGCTGAACAGATAGTCATCGCTCAGCGTCACGTCTTTCCAGGGTTTCACCGGGTGCACCTCCGCTGATAATTATTGTCGCGGATCTGTGTTTTTCCGCTTTTTTCCGGAACTTTTCCTGAAAAAAAACATCCCGCCGCAAGCACTGCCGGGGATGCCGGGGCGTGCCGTTGTACCGATTGACGGGTATTCTATAAGTAGATAATTATTTATGCTGTGCCGTTCAGTTAAATTCACAAATTAACGTACATTTTATTGCATATACAACCCAACAACGTTATATTAAAGATAACAATACATATTAGGGGAAGAAAATGAGCGACAAAATAAACGGGTACGGAAAACTTGCGGTAGCCTACGCAAAAGAGCTTATTGCACATCAACAACGGCCCTCATCACAGGGATGGGAAGATTTCGCTTTAAAAAACGGGTTTTCACAATCAAGTGCAAAAAAAGGATGCCCCAAAAGCGCGTTTTTAACATTATGCCAAAAAGGATTTATCTCAGGAATTCCTGCGGGCTATTATACATCCTCGAAAAAAAACGGAAAGTACGCTGTAGAGGCAGTGCGAATCTTACAAAATAATCCAGCTTTACGAAATAATCCGGGAGAATTATGGAACGCGATTCCCGATCATCCTCGTACATACAACCAGCAGATGGATGTCGTCTGCGCACTGTGGAATGAGGGGTTAATACACATACCGGAATAACGCCGTCCCTTTGCCGATTCACTCTAAACAAGATGAGTATGCAGCAACTCATCACATAATAAACTATGAGACATGCAGAAAAACAGACGGTTCAATGCCGGCAAACAATTCCGTAGGCTGCCGGTATACAGTTTCCGGGTTTGCCGAAAGATCAGGGAACTTTTACCGGGGAAAAATGCCACGGTACCGGGCGGCATAATGGATGCCGCAAGCCCAAGCAGAGAACACGGTGCTGCCCCACATGGCGGGCAAAGGCACACTGCGGGCGGACGGAAAGCCCAGCCGGCAGCGCGTGCGCCACAAGCCCCGGCAGAGAACACGGTACTGCCACCCCTGCCGGAACCGGCACAGCGCAGGGATACAGGGATGCCCGCTGCCCGCCGAAATGCCCGGTTGCCGCACGACCAAGGCGGAAGCGCACGTACCGCACCCCCGATCAGGTGCACCGTGAGGTTCAAAACACGGCGATCCGTGTAGCTGGCGTAAAGATATTTTATTCGGAACGTCCCGCGGTTATGCTGGCAAACACCTCAAGGTATGCCGCCGGTGCTGGGTGCAGAATCATTTTATTCCGGTTCAGGCCGCTGAACAAACAGCTTGACTGGTTACCGTTTCCATCAATTTTGCGTTAGGATTTTCTGCCGTTTTCATCTTCTCCCGAAAGCTCCAATGAAACCGCATCCTGCCACTTGCTGCCGTTCCGTTCAAAAACCGTGATATTGTCAACAAAAAAGTCTTCTACAAGTTTTAATTCATTCATTACCTGAAGCACACCGGTCATTACACCGCCCGGTATATCCCTGTTCGAAACCGTTCCATGGGGTCTGAAAGGCCGTTGGTCTTTTTTTGTACAGCCGGGACAAGCGTTCAAAACCGCCGTTACGGTTTCATCCCGGAGCTTTGTCCATTGGGCATCCGCCGTCACGTTTGCAAAAAGCGTTCTGTCGCCAAACGCATCAAAATTATGTATATGGGCTATAAAACCTAAGCCTTGTGGCAGCACGTCTTTTTGGATTGCCTTTACCAAATCATCCGTTGAATATGGTTCCTGCAGCCGGAAAGGCGGCACAAGGGTAATGTGAACGGGAGTCCCGTGTCCGCTTTTGCAACCGTAAGTCCGGTTCATATACCGGCGGCAGTCTTCAAGGATATGTGTTATATCCTCCGGGAGCAGGACTCCAATAAAATGCGTTTGCTGCGGAAAATTGTTTTGTTTCATCCCGGTTATTATACCACAAAGGGAACTGATTATTCAAAATACCAGTTACCCTGCAAAACATACGGAACTTAGTCAGAATTTATAGAAACCGGCAACCATTGGCGTTGTTGACGGCACAGGTATACCTTCAACGGCACACCACCAGATTCTGCTGCCGGGCAGTGTCGGGCAATCCGGTTTTCCGGCGGCGGGTATTTTGCGTTTCAGGCTGCATCATGCCGGGCAGGGCTGACCGGGTATCAATCCTGCCGGAACCGG
>CALXOI010000172.1 GCA_944389965.1 uncultured Treponema sp. | reverse complement strand
CCCATAAAAGTCACTTCAATTATAGAAGTGGCTTTTTTTTTTTTTTTTTGCTTTTATTATAGGTAATAGGTATACAGATGAAAAATCACCGGATTATAGAAATTTGTGCCAATTCAGCATTCAGTTGCCGTGAGGCGGCAGCTGGAGGGGCTGCCAGAGTTGAGTTGTGTGCTGGTATTCCAGAAGGTGGTACAACACCCAGTTTGGGTGAAATAAAAACGGCGCAGCGTGTTGCTCCATCAATTGATATTAACGTAATTATCCGTCCCCGTGGTGGTGATTTTTTATATACATCGTTTGAAATAGAATCTATGTTATACGATATAGAAATGTGTCGTTCATTAGGAGTTCATGGGGTGGTTTTTGGTTGTCTGACAAGAGACGGAAGTCTGGATATACCCTTGATGAAGACATTAAAAGATGCTGCCGGAGATCTTTCTGTTACATGCCACCGGGCTTTTGATGTATGCAGTGAACCGTTTACAGCACTTGAAGAGTTAATAGACTTAGGGTTTGACCGTATTTTGACATCCGGACAGCAGCAGAATGCAGTTCTGGGCATCCCTTTGATTTCCCGTTTGGTAAAGCAGGCGGCAGACCGTATTATTATTATGCCTGGGTGCGGAGTCCGGGCAGAAAATATTGCTATGATTGAGGAACAGACCGGTGCAAAAGAATTTCATACTTCTGCTCGAAGTATTGTATATAGTAAAATGGAATACAGAAATCAAGCTGTGTCTATGGGAACCAGTACGATTGTTTCTGAGTTTGAAACCGTTGCGACAGACCGATACAAGGTTCAGGAGTTTCTGTAATATAAATATTGATTTTGTATTTTAATAGGGAGGTTTTTATGAATCTGACATATAGAAATAAAATTCCTGATATTACAAAAGGAAAATTAAAGACAGGTATTATAGCATTGGATTTAGATGACACTTTGTTACGGGATGATTTATCTATTTCAGATTATACCGTTTCTGTACTCCGTAGAAAGGCAGAGCAGGGTACATTTATTACCATGTGTTCCGGTCGTCCGGCGGATTCTATCCTCCCGTATGTCCGCCGTCTTGATCTTGCTGGTTTAAAAACGGGCCGTTTTTTGATTTCACAAAATGGAACGTCAATTCTGGATTTACATTTGAGAACGGAAATTTATTCTCGCATGGCAGATGTAGAAATGCTGGTTGAAACAACCCGCATCATGTTGGATAGAGGCATGACAGTAGAAGTTTGTGATGCTTCAACAATTTATGTTCCTGTTCTGAATGCACAGACAGAAAAAGATGCCCAGTTGAGCGGATTGAAACTGCAATATATACCTGATTTTGAAAATTTTTTAAAAAGAGGGTTTTCTAAAATGGTGATTCCAGGGGATCCTGAAGAATTGCTGGTGCTGCAGCAGATTCTAAAAGATAAATTCGGGGAAAAATGCAGCGTATTTACCAGCAAACCATATTATCTGGAAATTCAGTCTGCTGGGGCCGGCAAGGGGGAAGCATTGATGTGGCTGGCTGAGTACTTAAACTTGGAACCGGAAACAGTGATGGCTTTTGGTGACAGTATGAATGACGAAACGATGATGAAGCTTGCTCCGCTTTCTGTAGCAATGGTGAATGGAATTGATGCAATAAAACAGGTAGCCCGGTTCGTTACGGAATATTCCAATAATGAAGATGGTGTTGCTCGTTTTATTGAAACGTATACGGTGTGATTTATACCAGTCTACGGCTAAATTGTTGGTTTTTAATATTCATTCTATATTAGATATGCTGTTTCTATAGAAAATTGTTATAAGAAAAAAAAGCCCTTTTCAGAGTGAAAAGGGCTTTTATATCTCCTGTGTTTTTACAGATTCCGTATCCGTTTTTTTAGCGGAAGAATTGCTACAGGATAAACTGATAATTCGTCAATACCGGCTTTAACAAAACGTTCAGTCAATTCAAGATCTGATCCTAATTCTCCGCATATTCCTACCCATATATTATTTTTATGGGCATTTTCTGCTATCAGTTCTATTAACCTGAGAATTGCTTCATGATGAACATCACAGTATTTTTCCAGACGTTCATTCTGCCGGTCCAGTGCCAGTGTATACTGGGTCAGGTCATTGGAACCGATACTGAAAAAATCAACTTCTTTTGCCAAAACATCACTGATAATTGCAGCGGCAGGAGTTTCAATCATAATACCGATTTCAGCTGGATACGCAAAGGGTCGTTCCTCTGATTTCAGTTCTTTTGCTGCTATTTGAATGCATTCTTTTGCCCGTTTTATTTCTTCCAAGGAAATAATCATCGGGAACATAACGGATATATTTCCAGTTACCGCTGCGCGCAGTATTGCCCTTAGCTGGGTATTGAATATATCAGGATATTCAAAACAAAGCCGGAGTGCTCTGATTCCTAATGCCGGGTTTTCTTCCGGTTGCAACGGGAGACAAGGAGCTGTTTTATCGGCTCCAATATCCAGCGTTCTGATGATGAGTTTCTTTTCTCCCATCCTTTTTGCCGCTTCTGTATATGCTTCGGTTAGTTCATCTTCTGTCGGAAGTGCACTCCGGCCAAGATACAAAAACTCACTTCTGAACAGTCCGATTCCTTCGCCACCATATTTTAATACAGCGTCAATATCTTCAACATTACCGGCGTTACCAAAGATATGAACCTGTTGATTTGATGAAGTGACTGCGGGGAGATTCTTCAGGGTTTCCAGTTCTTTCAGTTCCTGTTGATATTCC
>CALXOI010000171.1 GCA_944389965.1 uncultured Treponema sp. | reverse complement strand
GTATGATGTGCCCCGACATGGATACGGAGAACAAGGTGTTGCAGGCATTGAATGCCGTAAAAGGCTATGCACAGACGGACGACCCCATTAAAACTAAATTAAAAAATGACCTCTATATTATTCCGGAACCCTGTCCCCGGCATACAGCAGCACCAGCACTTCTTGCCTGTTTCTTTTTGGAAACTATCCAGCCGGAAATAAAACATTTGTTACTCATCCTAACTAGTGACCATGTTATCACTCCGACAGAAGCGTTCATTCATGACTGTGCGGCAGCCTGTGAATATGCACAAAAAAATTTTTTTGTCTGCTTTGCGATACCACCTTCAGAACCAGCTACCGGATTCGGATACATTAAGGCCGGTTCCCAATTAAATCAAAACGGAGTATTTTCCATTGCATCATTTAAGGAAAAACCTGATACTGAAACAGCCTGCGAATATCTTTCCCAAGGAAATTATTGGTGGAACAGCGGTATGTTCGGTTTTACTGCAGATTTTTTCAAACGAGAACTTGAGCAATGTACTCCCGAAATCCATCATGCATTCGAATCTTTCCAAATGCCGGATTCCCCCGTTACCGGGTATTTCAACGGTATCAAATACCTTGAACATTGGAAAGCAATGGAATCCGCCTATGCAGCAACACCTGCTATTTCTCTTGATACCGCAGTTGCCGAAAAAACAAAGTCAGCCTGTGCTGTAAAGGCAACATTTTCCTGGGATGATGTCGGCAGTTGGGATGCTTTTGAAAAACTTTTTTCGGAAAATCCTGGTCAGACTGCACTGGTAAACAGTAAAAACTGTTTTATATACTCGGATATTCCTGTTGCAATTTGCGGCGTAGATGACTTAGTCGTCGTAATAAAAAATGGCAATGCACTTGTCATGAAAAAGGGTTCGAGTACATTAGTCAGGGAAGCAGTACATAAATTAAAAAAACAGGATTGATTATATGGAAACAGCACCGTCAGCAATACATATCTGTGCAGAAATCGGAACATCCCACGGCGGCTCCATAGAAAAAGCAAAGGAATTGATCCGGGCAGCAGCTGATGCAGGAGCAGATTCCGTAAAATTCCAGTGGGTTTATGCAGATGAAATTCTGCATCCAGCAACAGGCTTGGTAACGTTGCCCGGTGGTAACATCAGCCTGTATAACCGGTTTAAAGAACTGGAAGTTGATTCTGATTTTTTTGCAACCGCCGGCAGTTATGCCCGGGAACATCGATGTGGTTTTATCTGCTCACCATTTGGAAGCAAAAGTTTAGAAGAACTTGCTGCCCTGAACCCTGACGGTATAAAAATTGCTTCTCCTGAATTGAATCATCTGCCTTTATTACGGCAGCTCAACACAATCCGCGGAAAACAAGAGCACAGCGGACAGAAACCGGTTCCCATTATATTGTCCACAGGAGTATCCCGTTTGAAAGACATAGAAAATGCAGTCTCCTGTTTTACATCCAATCTAAAAGACATTACGCTGCTTCACTGTATTACAGCATACCCTGCCCCTGAAACAGAATATAATACCGCACTGATAAAAAATCTCCGGAATATTTTCGGTCTGCCAACCGGTATCAGCGATCACAGCCTCGACCCTATTCTGATTCCGGTTTTAGCGGCAGCAAGCGGAGCAGTATTTATAGAAAAACACATCACGCTCAGCCGCACAACGGCAGGTCTCGATGATCCGGTTGCACTGGAGCCGGATCAATTTTACCGTATGGTTACCCGGGTCAGGGATGCAGAACAAAAAATCCGGCAATACGGCAGCAGTTGTGGTGGAGAGTCTGTTATTGAATCATTGAAGCTGGAATTCGGGACTGATACTATCACAAAAGCAATAGGCGACGGGATCAAAAAACTTGCACCGACGGAAGCTGTGAATTACGGGAGAACAAACCGGTCAATTCATGCTGTCACCGGTATAAAGAAAGGCCAAACAATCACAGCAGATAACACCGCAATTCTCCGTACAGAAAAAGTACTGTCACCGGGGCTTTCTCCTGAATATATTGATGAAATAATCGGTTCCATAGCAACCCGAGATATTACAGCAGGAGAAGGAATTACCTGGCAACATTTACTTTCTGTGGAACCTGCTACTTGAGGCAAAGACGCGGATGCCGTATACTAAAGAATATGAGCGACGGAAAAAAAATGATTGCACAAAATAAAAAAGCCCGGTTTAATTACACGATTGAAGACTCCTATGAATGCGGTATTGTATTGGAAGGAACTGAAGTCAAGTCGTTTAAATCGGGTAATATCTCTTTTCCGGATGCCTTTGCAGAAATTCAGAACGGAGAAGTCTGGTTGAAAGGATTGCATATTTCCGAATATAGTTTTTCATCTATTTTTAACCACAATCCCGACAGACCAAAAAAACTCTTACTGCATAAAGATGAAATAAAGCGGCTGACCCGGAAAGTAGAAGAAAAAGGATGTACCTTAATTCCCCTCGATTTTTATCTGAAAAACGGCAGAATCAAAGTATCCCTTGGGGTATGCAAAGGGAAAAAACAATTTGACAAACGGGCTGACATTAAAGAAAGGGATATAAAACGGGATTTACAGCGGGAATTCCGCAAAGGACTACAAAGTTAACATGAACCGGCATATAGCACAACATTCTGTAATCTTCTTTTTATTATGTTTTGTCACCGCCGGGTTACAGGCACTTCCTGTTGAATTTTATGCAGCAATAACAAATATTACATCATACTTATACTGCAATTCATCAAGAATCGCAGCCTCTGGAGAGATAAAATTTGA
>CALXOI010000170.1 GCA_944389965.1 uncultured Treponema sp. | reverse complement strand
GAATCCCGGGCAAAATCTGTGCAGGATTTGATTGATTTTGTCAGCCGGCAAAGAGAAAACGGGTTTCTCATTGTTGCCGATGATTTTGGGACAGAACATTCCAATATGGAACGGTTGATTCAAATCAAACCGGATGTTATTAAAATTGACCGGAATATTATTTCCGGTATAGAAAAAGATGCGTACCGGCAGTCCATTCTAAAATCAATCCACAGTCTGGCAGAAATGACCGGTTCATTATGTCTTGCAGAAGGTGTTGAAACAGAAGAAGAAATTGTAACCTGTTATATGTTCGGAGTTGATTTGTTCCAGGGATTCGCAATAGCACGGCCGGCAGGCGATTTGGAAGCTTTGGAAAAACAGACATTGCTGCGGATAGAGGAGCTCCGGAAAAAACTGAAAAAGGAATCAGTCAAAGCTTTAAAAGAAAAACGCCGTCTGACCGGAGATATTAATTCCCTCGCTGACTGGCTGGTTCGACAGATTACACCGGATAACCTTGAAATGATTGAGCCGGTTTTACAAGAATTTATTGTTATCAATTCGGAAATTGAATGTATTTATATTTTGGATAAAAATGGTATACAAATTTCCCATACCATTTTATCGCCGTTTCTAAAAAAGAAACGACGGTCATATATTTTCGAACCGGCAAGGAAAGGATCTGATAATTCATTCAAACCCTACTACACTTGTTTTGAAGCATTCAAAATAAACCGGTACCTGACAGATCCGTATCTGTCTTCTGCATCAGGAAACCTGTGCAGAACTTTTTCTGTAAAGTTGGGACAGGAAGATGATTTTATTATCTTGTGTATTGATTTTATCGAAGAAGTAATAAAAACACCTGTTCAAAGTGCATAGCCGGGAACAGGGTATCAGAATATAATTCTATTTTTCAGGCAGGAACTTATGAACAGTATATCTCGAAAGGCGGTATTGAGCGGTTCTATTTCGGTACCCGGTTCAAAAAGCCATACAATCAGAGCTTGTCTTTTAGCGGCACTTGCAGAAGGAACATCTTACATCAGAAACCCGCTTCCGAGTGCTGATTGTCTCAGTGCCGCCCGGTGCATACTGGAACTGGGTGCTAAAGTCCAGATGTCTGCAGACAATACCGTGTGGACGGTAACCGGTGCCGGAAAAAATATTCATTTGCCGTCAAATGTTATTGATGTAGGTAATTCCGGGTCTGTACTTTATTTTTTGACGCCGATTGCAGCAACATTTCCTGGCTGGAGTATTTTTACCGGTGATGAGTCCATCCGTACCCGACCGGTTCTGCACCTTGCAGATGCCCTTCAGCAGCTGGGGGCGGAAGCTTGTGTTTCACGGCCGGGAGTCAATGCGCCGCCACTGCTCATACGTGGGCCTATCTCACCCGGTTCGATTGTCACGGACGGCAGACTTTCCCAGTATATCAGCGGTATCATGATGGCTGCTGCACGGATGAACGGGACAACGCAGATACAACTGACAGATCCAAAAGAAGTACCGTACCTTGACATGACCCGTATGTGGCTGGAATCCCTGGGAATTCCGGTTGAAATGAGTAAAGATTACCGGCACATTAGTGTCAGCGGTCCCCATGATTTTCCGACATTTGACCGTACGATTCCGTCTGATTGGGAGGCGGTAGCGTTTCCGCTGGTTGCAGCATTGATAACTGACAGCAAAATAACCATAGAACACATTGACGGCAGCGGCAGCCAAGGGGATGAAGCAATTGTTGCGGTGCTCCAGTCTGTCGGTGCAGACATAGAATGGAACCGTCAGACAGAACAACTTATCGTGAGGGGCGGATGCGAATCCCGGACCGGCTGCGGCTGTTCCGGCAGGTTAAGTACGGAAAACCTGCCGGAACAAACCCTCCGGGTAAACTGCGCCGGATTTCCGGATGCAGTTCCGGCGCTGTGTGCCGCAGCCTGTTTTATTGAAGGGACGACAGTTATAGAAGACATTGGTGTATGCCGCAGGAAAGAAACAGACAGAATTGCGGTCATGAGGGAGGAATTGTCAAAATTAGGCGCATTCGTGGAAGAAGGCAGTGATTATATTGTGATTCACGGACACAGCCCCCTGCAGGCGGACGGCAGCAGAAATCCGGATTTTATCCTGAAAGGTTCGGAAGTAGAAAGTAAAGACGACCACCGGGTGGCAATGTCTCTGGCTGTGCTCGGACTTGGATTGGATACGCCGGTTACCGTTCATGATGCAGAATGTTGTGCGGTTTCGTTTCCCGGATTTTTTGATGTGATGAACGGTATCAATTCAGGCTTTATCGTAAAATAGCATACAGTGGAGCGACGGGACTTTTTTTCACCCCGGATACGGCTTGACCAAACCGTGGAAAAATAGTCTGTTGCGCTTATGGGTACAAATAAAATAGCCGGAGTCTTTGTTTGTTTAAAGAAGAATATATGTTATTCCGGACATTTCAGTGGAATTCCTGCCGGATGACTTTCTAACAGCTGAGCTTCCCAAAATACGGCTCGGAGCAGGTTGCGTATGCCATGACCGGTACGGGTATAGTTTCTTACCCATAGCAATCTGCGGATTTACCCGGATAAATTCTTTGCAACACCGGAACAGGGAACTATCATTCCATCCGGACGGAAACCGCCTTTTTGTTCTTTTAGCCCGGTGACAGACGGGCAGTGTTATCCCGCGTCATTTCCGGTATGCCGGTACGGCCTGGTTTCTTTTACCGCTGCGCACTTCTCCAGCTGATTCTGTTTTCAGCTCCTGTCCTGCGACCGCCCGGAATCCGCAGCGGAAAGGAGATTCCGGGCGGTTATTCTGCCAGCTTTCCCCCGCAAAAAACACCTTTTTT
>CALXOI010000169.1 GCA_944389965.1 uncultured Treponema sp. | reverse complement strand
TTATGGTATACTTTTGCAGGTATGGCAAATAAAAAAAATAAAAAGCGGCAGAAAAAGTACCGGTGGATTTTTATCATCCTGATATGTACTGCAATCGTTATTCTTGCAGCATCTTATTATGCCGCCCCGGAAAAAACATCCGCATTTATCTATAATATAACAGGAATTGAGCTGACATCCCTGAAAGAAAAAAATCCTTTTGTGTTACCGGATACAGCCCGTGAATCTCCCGTGCCGCACAGTGCACCGGCAGATGCCGGTATAGAAATAGCCGGGGATACTGTTCCGGAGCAGATTCCCAGAGGAATCGAAATACCAGTCTGTTCCAAAAACGGCAGCCATGAAATACACCAGTACACCGGATTCAATCTGTGTTACCGGGAAGAATATGAACAGGCAGAGTGGGTTGCATATGAGATGAACACCGAGCGGCTGGTTAAAGCGGCAGATCGCAGTGATAATTTCCGCACAGATCCTGCTATCAGTACCGGATCAGCAACCCCTGCCGATTACAGAGGTTCAGGATATGACCGGGGACACCTTGCCCCTGCAGCTGATATGGCATTCAGCCCGGAGGCAATGAAAGAATCCTTTTACATGAGCAACATGAGTCCGCAGGTTCCCGGATTTAACCGGGGTGTTTGGAAAAACCTTGAAGCAGCGGTCCGGGATTGGACAGAGGAATTCGGAACCCTGTATGTTATCAGTGGACCGGTATTGGAAAAAGCCGAGTATCCGGGAATCGGCAGCCAAAATGTTGCGGTTCCTGAATATTACTATAAAGTAGTGTTTGCACCTGAAACCGATTCCGGGGAACCGGCTATGATTGGATTTATTCTGCCCAATGAAAAAGCAACTGCCGGATACACTGATTTCGCCGTTCCGGTAGATACTGTGGAACAACGGACTGGACTTGATTTTTTTGCCCTGCTGGATGACAGGCTAGAAAATCCGCTGGAAGCAGCCTGCAACCCGGAAATCTGGTGATAATACAGCGACACCACACCATGTTTGGGGAGGGTTTAAAATATTGCTGGAAAAAGATGACCGCCGCACCGTTCTGTTGCGGAAACAACGGTTTGTAAAACGCAGGAGTAACTATGGAATCCCGGATTCATGCTAACTGTAACCGGTGCTCAGATCGGAGTAATGCACTCCACGGAAATGCCGCGGGACATATCTGCTGTACCCGGATCGAACATCTGTCGGTAAAATCAGGACAGGAATATATTTTGGAAGATGTCAATCTCCATATACATTGCGGGGAACTGACTGCAATCATCGGAAGAAACGGTGCCGGAAAAACTACTTTTCTACGTACACTGTTAGATGAAATTCCCCATTCAGGAACAGTGCATTTTATGAAAGACAACTGTGCCTGCACGTCCAAGCCCCGTTTTGGATATGTACCGCAACAACTTGCTGTAGAACAGAACAGCCCGGTTTCTGTAGGGGATTTAGTACTTGCATGTCTGTCCCGGCGGCCGGTATGGTTACCCCAAAGAAAAAAAGATATGAAATTAATCCGGCAAGTATTGAGTTCAACAGGAACAGCCGATTTAGCGGACCGAAGGGTGTGTGATTTATCCGGCGGAGAAATCCAGCGGGTAATGCTGTCTCTGGCCGTCAATCCGGTACCAGATATTTTATTGCTCGACGAACCACTGTCCGGCGTTGACCGCTCCGGTCTTGCTGGATTTTATGCATTAGTATCAGATTTGCGGAGAACAAATGATATTACTATCCTATTGATTTCCCATGATCTGGATTTAGTAGCAAAATACGCAGACAAAGTGATTCTCATTGACCGGGGAATTGCAGCGGAAGGAACACCCCGGGAAGTATATAATTCTTCCGCTTTCATGGATTTATTCGGAAAAACAGGAGTGTTGGAAATATGAGTTTCTGGTATTCGCTGGCCGACACCCTGCTGCCTTTTACCTGGCTTGAACCGCGGTTTATGAAAAACGCATTGTTAGCGGTTCTTGTGGCAGCCCCGTTATTCGGTTGTCTGGGAAGTTTTGTCGTATCAAATAAAATGGCATTTTTTTCGGATGCGATCGGTCACTCCGCTTTGACAGGGATTGCTTTCGGAGTTCTGTTAGGAATAGAAGAGCCCGTCTTTGCCATGGTTGCGTTCAGCCTGATTCTTGGTTTTGCAATCATCACTGTTAAAAATAAAGGTAAAAGTTCAGCTGACACGATTATCGGTGTTTTTTCTTCCACCGCAGTAGCATTAGGTGTCGTATTACTGTCCGCTGCAGGGAATTTTTCAAAATACCAGAAATACCTTATCGGTGATATTCTCAGCATAAAACCTTCTGAAATCGGGCTGCTGGCGGGCGCCGGAATTCTAACCGTAGTCGTATGGGTCTTTTTTTATAATAAAATGCTTTTAACAAACCTGCACCGGACGTTTGCAAAAAGCAGGGGTATAAAAGTTTCTGTGGTTGAACTGTTGTTTGCATTGCTGACGGCACTGATTGTTACGTTATCAATCAGATGGACAGGACTGCTTGTCATCAATTCGCTGCTCGTATTGCCGGCTGCGGCTGCCCGGCTGGTAACCGGAACCAGCAGAAGGTATCTGCTGGTTTCTGTATGTATTTCTCTGTTTTCTGCCATAACCGGTTTGGCGATATCATTTTACGCTGGCGCCGCATCAGGTTCCGTTATTGTGCTGGTAAATGCAGTGGTATTCCTGTGCTGTCTGGGCATTTCCACAATACAGAAAAAGTAACCGTTGCAGCATCCATTCCACCGTAAAATAAAACCTTTACCGTATGGCGTGTGTCCCGGTTCCGGCTACGGCTCCGGGGTACACGAAAACTGTCTGATCAAACCAAC
>CALXOI010000168.1 GCA_944389965.1 uncultured Treponema sp. | reverse complement strand
GGATATGCAGGTGTATGCGGCGGTGTACTGCCACGGTACCGGCAGTGTTTTGGTTTTCCGGAAAAAGGAAGAAGGGTTCTTTTTCCGGAGGCAGCTTCCTTCCACCGGAGGACGGATCCGCCGGGGCAGCAAAGGCGGAATCGTTCTTAACGGCGGCGGCAGTTACTGCCTGCCCGGGGGAAAACTGGAAGCCGGGGAGAGTCCTGAACGGGGTGCCCTGCGGGAATTTCTGGAGGAAACCGGTATTGATCTTGGTACGTACCGGCAGGAAATCCCGCCGGTACGGGTGGAACCGTCCGGTTCGCAGGGGCTGTACTGCGGCGTTGTTTTTTGTTACGGCAGGATTGTGTTTGATGCGGTATATACTGCCGTGGCAGTCAAGGTGGAAGCAAAAGAAAGGGCGCTGCGCCGGCTTTTTGCCGGGACAGGGGCTCCATTGGATAGAATCAGGCGGATGCAGGAATCCGGGGTACGGACGCAGGCGGAGCAGGAGATATGGAATTCGTGGATTTCCGCCACCCATGATTTTATGGAAGATGACGAGCTGGAAAAAGTCTTCATTATCAAAGTCTCTGATGCCGGCACGTATTTTGTTAAGAATGACCGTACCACCGGCTGGTTTTGGGAGATATGCGGCGGTCTGGAAAAATCCTGGCAGAAACAAACGGGAATTATTTCAGGGTTCCGCACCATGCCGGACTTTGATTCTATTAAATTTTGATGCATCCCGCCGGTAAGCGCAGGGCGGAATACGGGTATTACAAAGTAATTATGAACCAGGAAGCGGGACAGCCGGAAGTGAATGTTCCGGGACAGGACACAACATACCAGGCAAGCACTAAACGCATCGCCAAAAACACTCTCATGCTGTACTTCAGGCAAATATTGATACTTCTGGTGAGCCTGTATACGGTGCGAGTGGTACTGAATACACTGGGCGCCGAGGATTACGGCATTTACAACGTGGTGGCGGGAGTCGTTGTCCTGTTCAGCTTTGTTAACAATGCCATGGCAACCGCTACCCAGCGATTCCTGAATTATTCTCTTGGTGAGAACGATTTAAAAAAAACGCAGGAAGTTTACAGCTCCAGTCTTATTGTTCACCTTGGTATTGCGGTAATTTTTATCTTGCTTGCGGAAACTGTGGGCTTATGGTTTGTCAGCAACAAATTAAATATCCCGGACACACGAAAAACAGCAACAGCAATTGTATATCAATGTACAATTATTACCACTGTTTTTAATATACTGAGGGTTCCATATAACGCGGTGATTATCGCCTATGAGAAAATGTCTTTCTTTGCATGGCTGAGTATACTGGAAGCGATATCGAAACTGGCAATAGTGTTTTTACTTGTACTTAGCGACAGGGACAGACTTGTTCTTTATGCTTTTTTAATGACTGCGGTCGCATTAATAATTTTATGTTTTTATAAGTTATACTGCAATCGTACATTTGAGATTGCGCGTTATAGAAAAGTAACGGATATATCTTTAGTAAAAAAAATACTGTCATTTTCAGGATGGAGCCTGTTTGGAGCGGTCGCTAATGTCGCAAATTCCCAGGGTACAAATATTGTTTTGAATATGTTTACGAATGTTACCGTAAACGCCGCTATGGGAATAGCGAATCAGGTAAATTCAGCTGTATACAGCTTTGTTGGTAATTTTCAGACAGCATTTAATCCGCAGATTGTAAAAAGCTATGCAGAAGGAAAGAAAGAATATTTTATAGATTTAGTTTTTAGAACAGCGAAGGTATCTTTCCTATTGTTAAATTGTATGGTTGTTCCGCTTTTGTTAAATGCGGAAATAGTTTTACATATCTGGCTTAAGTCCATACCGGAATATACGATCCATTTTGTTCAATTGATTCTAATCTGGTCGCTTATAGATTCATGGAATGGCCCGCTGTGGATGTCTGTTCAGGCAACCGGTAATATCCGTAAATATCAGATATTAATCAGCCTGTTTATTTTTTTGAATTTGCCGTTTAGTATTATTGCTTTTCTGTTGGGAGCGCGTCCGGAATGGGTGCTGATAATTCGTATTTGTATAAATGTGTTTAATACATTCTGGCGAATTTGTTTTTTGCACAAACAGATAACTCTGCCTCGGATGCGTTTTATCACAGATGTGCTTTTTCGCTGCGTTTGTGTTTTTGTTTGCAGTTATTGCGCCACGTTTTTTCTTGGAACATTCTTCTATAAAAATATAATAGTTTATTTCTTTGTGACATGTGTTTCAAGTGTGCTGATCAATTTTATTATAAGTCTGTATATGGGGTTTAATTCTCTGGAGCGAAGTATGCTGCTGGAACTACTTAAACGTAAATTAGGGAAACTTAACTACTGTGCAAAATAATTCCATCGCCTGTCTTGATAAGTCAAAGTGTTATTCGTGTCATTCATGCGTTTTAAGCTGTCCAAAAAATGCAATCAGATTCGAATCAACGGGGTTGGCGGATAACAGATTTATTAAAAATTTATGGCTTGGAATCTCATTCAACAAACTTGGATATTGTTCCTAAATATGAATTTCTTATGAAAATCATCATAGATCATGGTAAAATTTCCCGGATCATTCATGAGGAAAGAGTCGCAGCCCAAGATTTTTTATATCAAGCTATTGAGTGTTCTTAGTGTTTTTTGTTGTGTTGTATATTAACTGTTATTATAGGTAGTTCTATGGATGCGGTAAAAGGAGTTTCTCGGGTTCAATATTTGGACATTGCGAAAGCAATTGGTATTATTTTGGTGATAATTGGACATTCTCCATATAAACCGCTCTGTCTTAATGTGTGGCTTTATTCTTTTCATATGCCGCTATTCATGTTCATATCGGGTTTTTTATTGCGGTATGGTGCAGAAATAAAAGGAAT
>CALXOI010000167.1 GCA_944389965.1 uncultured Treponema sp. | reverse complement strand
GTGCGACGGTAGCGGATTATGACTTTTCTACAGTGAATTATTATCTGCGGGAAGGAGATTATACTGCTGTCTACCAGACTTTGGATGCAGATAGTGCTCTGCTGTATTCTGAACATGATGAAGTCCTCGCCGCATTGGATAAAGGGATAATATCTCATTATGAAGGGGAATATACCCGTTCCAATGAAGAATTGACCGTCGCTGAACAGAAAATCTATGAATATGTGACAAAAAGCATCAGCCAGTCTATTTCATCATTTTTGTTGAACGACACAGTGGTAGATTATGCCGGGGAGACATACGAAGACATTTATACAAATTTGTTCATGGCACTGAATTATATTCACTTGGATGATATTGAAAATGCGTTTGTGGAAATCAGACGTTTTGACAATAAATTGAAAAATATTTCATCCCGGTATGCAGATTTGATTGCACAGGCAAATTTGGAAAATGCCCGTAACGGTGCGGGACAAATTGTACCGCCGGATGTGGAATTCCACAATTCAGCGTTAGCCCGGTACGTGAGTCTGCTTTTATACCGGAGTGCGGGACAGCCTGATTCTGCCCGGATTGATTTTCGCTACATCCAGTCTGCTTTTTCCCTGCAACCGGATTTATACCCTTTTTCCGTTCCGTCCAGCATTGAACAGGAACTGACAGTACCTGCAGGATCTGCACGGTTTAATCTGATTGCATTTACCGGGTTATCGCCGTTTAAAGAGGAAGAAATAGTGCGGCTTGTTTCCCCTGACGGGAGCTTATACTATAAAATGGCACTGCCGGTGATGAAAAAAGTTCCTTCAGCGGTTGATTCCGTGGAAATACAGGTTGTGCCGTCAGATGCAGAAAGTCCGGTCCTGACTGTTCCAATGGAACGGATTGAAAGTATTGAGCGTATCGCGCTGGATACATTTGAGCAAAAGCAGGCACTGGTATATCTGAAATCTGTTGCCCGTTCTGTTTCAAAAGCTGCTGCCACTACAGGATTTAGTTCTGCGGCGGAAAGTGCGGAAGATGCAACGACCGGACTGATATTCCAGCTGTTGCAGTTTGCGTCAATGATTACAACAGAAGTCACCGAACGTGCAGATGTCCGGTCATCCCGTTTTTTTCCGGGAACTGCATGGGTTACCGGGGTAACACTTCCGCCGGGAACATATACGGTGACCGTTGTGTACAAGAACAATAGCGGCAGAATTATATATCAGGATCAGCAGAAGGCGGTTGTGTCCGCCGGCAGAATAAATCTTATGGAGTCAGTATGTCTAAGATAGTTGCAATTACCGGTATTTGTGCGGCACTGATGTGCTGTTTTAGTTGCAGTTCTTCGGGAACCCTTTCCAAGAATGCACCCCGCTGGGTGACTTCTCCTGATGAAGTGTATCCGGCATCTTTGTATTTGAACGGAGTGGGCAGCGGTTCAGACCGCCGTTCCGCAGAAAATGATGCGGTGGCAGTTCTTGCCCGGAGCATCCGCCAGCAGATTACGGCAGCAACTTCTGCATCAGAAACATTTGCCGGCAGCAATGATACCGGTTTTGATACCTGGTATGACTATACCGGATCTGTGGACACCCTGTCAGTTATCAAAGATATTCCCGGGGTAGGGTTCAAAGAGGTATGGGTTGCAGGCAACGGAACTGTTTACGTGCTTGCCCAGTTGAACCGGGAAGAAACAGGCCAGTATTGCCGGTCGCAGATAGAAGCCTTGTCGTCAGTTGTCGAAAGTGAAATTGTGTATGCTTCCGGACACAGCGGTACTTTTGAAGCTCTTTCCGCTTTAAAATATGCTGCGGATATAGCAACTGAAAATCAGGAATATATGGATATGTTGGCGGGTATCAATCCCGGAATGTACCGTTTGGTGTCACCGGATTATGTAAATTCGGCAGCAGTTGCCGTGCTTGCCGCCCGGGAACAGGAAAAAATATCCGTTGGGGTTGCAGTGTCCGGGGATAGTGACGGCAGAATTGCAGCTGCGTTCAGTAGGGTTTTTGCGGATGCAGGTATCAAAACTGTTCCGGTAGTATCTGGTCTGTCAACTGGTACCGGAAATACCAGCCGGTATATGCTTGATGTTTCTGTTAGAGTAACGGAATTGGATATGGGTGGGCAATATGATTACGTCCGCTATGTCTTGACGGCAGCATTGACTGATACAGTAACCGGTGAGCAGCTTGTTCCATACACAGAAAACGGCAGGGAAGCACATATTTCTGTGGCAGAAGCTGCCCAGCGGTCATACCGCACTATGGAGCAGGCTGTTGCAAAAAATTATAGTCCCCTGCTGGAATCTTATCTGTCCGGGTTGAGAAATAAGAGCGGCAGTTAATGTACATAAGTGTACTTCTGTTTTGCAGGAGGAATCCTTCCGGTATGATATAACCGTCGGCCTTTACAAAAATCCAGCTTTCGGTATACTGTACCAGCATTTTGGAATTCATTTTTAGCAGTACAATAATTTATCGATAAGGAATTTACCCGATTTTATGGGATTAACCGGAAAATATCCCAGTACTTGGTATATTCTTAAAACAGGAGTCATTCCGTAAGTAGATTATGCCAAAACAGAACATTCCGGATTTTCAAATCTAAAAACGATATAAAAAAAGAACTTCTCACCTGATATGCCTATTTGCATTAAATTACATATATTTTAACTACGTTAAGATAATAACTTTTTATGTGGGGTCAGAATAAGAATTTTTTAGAATAACAGTAACCAATTTAGAAATAAAGAGGATAAAAAAAGGTTGTTAATCCTAAAAACCTGAATAATTGAATCCAAATTTATAAATATTTTGGATAATAATTTTTTAAAGTACATATACTAAGAGCCGTTTTATTCTTACAACGGAGAAAAAATGAGCCAGTATTGGATTGTTGTCTGATTTCTAACTAGCTTCAATACTT
>CALXOI010000166.1 GCA_944389965.1 uncultured Treponema sp. | reverse complement strand
ATGATATTTTTTTTTTTTGTTGTTATACTGTGTATAAGACTTTTACTAAAACTCCATAAAAAGGAGTCCGCAGCACCAGTCCCCGGACAGGATACCGCGGCAAACGGAGATAATGAATTATGCAGATAATACCTATTGCCAGCGGAAAAGGCGGCGTCGGGAAAAGCCTTATTGCTGCCAACCTTGCAATTGCACTGGGACAGGCAGGAAAACACGTTATTCTTGCAGATTTGGATTTAGGAGCATCGAACCTGCATCTGGTTATCGGTCATCAGGCTCCTAAAAAGGGTTTGGGAACATATCTGACTGGACAAATCCAGTTTCAGGATATTATTGTTTCGTCTGAATATGAAAACGTCCAATTTATTCCGGGTGATTCAGAAATTCCCGGTTTAACAGCAATAAAGATAGCCCAAAAAAAAGACCTGATAAAAAAATTCCAGGCACTAAAAGCAGATTATCTTATTTTGGATTTAGGTGCGGGCACACATCTAACGATTTTGGATATGTTCCTATTATCCCCGCAGGGAATTGTTGTTACCGCTCCTACGGTAACCGCTACTTTGAACGGTTATCTGTTTCTTAAAAATACTGTATTCAGAATGATGTACAATACATTCAAGAAAAATTCAAAAGCATACGCATACCTGGAACAGTTACGGACAGATTCCGCTTCACTGCAACGGTTGTATATTCCCCGGCTGGTGGAACACATTTCAACCATAGATCCTGTCAGCGGTGCACTGTTTCAACACCGGATGAGCCAGTTCAAACCACGGCTCATTTTGAATATGATTGACAATCCCCAGGATGCTGATAAGTCCCTGAAAATCCGCCGGTCCTGTAATGAATATCTGGGGCTGGATTTAGAACATCTGGGGGTTATTTACCGGGATGTTCTGCAGGATAAAGCCCTTGCTTCCCGGTTGCCGATTATTGTATATAAACCCCAGTCACTTCTTGCTCAGTCTATATACCGGATTGCTGAAAAAATACTGAATTCCACAACACTTTCATTTGACGACGATATAGCAGACAGTTTTGCAGCAGCAGAAACTGAAGCAGAAGTCGGATTTGAATCAAAGATGTCTTATATTGAAGACTTAATCGGTAGTGGTACGTTTACAACATCCGATTTAGCGGAAATCATACGGAGTCAGCAATACGAAATCACCCAGATGAAGAAAGAAAACCAACTGTTAAAAAGTAAAATTCTTAAAGCATCGGAAATGGGATTTAAAATATAAAAGGAATCAGTATGTTGCTCGCAATTAATTATCCTTCATGGATTCACCCAGAGATTTTTCCCGGCGTCCCGGTGCTTGGGCTACTCAGATGGTATGGACTGATGTATATTTTTGCATTCGGAACTGCATTTCTGATCTTAAAGAAACTTGTTTCTGAAGGAGCTTTGAATTACAGTGATTATACCGCAACAGAAGATGATTTGTTCAGTTTTTTTGCAACCGGTATTATATTTCTGTTAATCGGTGCCCGAGTTTTTTCAACACTGATATACGATACATCCGGTCTCTACCGGCAAAAACCCTGGCTGATATTCTGGCCGTTTGACGAGACCGGGCAGTTTACCGGTCTTGCGGGAATGTCTTATCATGGTGGTTTCATAGGCGGACTGCTGGGGATGATTTTCTGGTGCCGGAAAAAAAAACAGCCTGTTCTGAAATGGATAGATGCCATGGTAACCGCCATTCCCTTGGGGTACACATTCGGGAGGTTAGGTAATTTTTTGAATGGGGAACTGTTTGGCAGAATTACAACGATGCCTTGGGGAATTATATTTCCTAACGCACAAAAATTTTCAGTCTCAATCCCTTGGGTCAAGGAATTTGCAGACAAAGCAGGTATTCTGATTACCGATGGACAGAACCTGGTTAACCTACCCCGGCACCCCAGTCAGTTGTATGAAGCTTTGTTTGAAGGTATTCTTTTATGGCTGATCATCTGGCTATGCCGTAAGCATAAACCGTTTGACGGCTTTTCAGGAGCTCTGTATACTATCGGCTACGGATTCTTCCGCTTTTGGATTGAATATTTCAGGGAACCGGATCTTGATTTAGGATACCGGATTGAAGCAGTTACCGGTGCACCCACATATATGAATGTCTCCTTATTGAATATTTCTACCGGACAAATTCTGTGTCTGCTGATGATAGCAGGGGGACTGATAATGATGCTGATATGCGGAATACGGCATAAGCGTCTGAAATCTCATTGATTTAAAATATCTGTATCGAACAGCGGTATATATTATAAAAAAATATTCTGTGGATAAAACCGGATCAGAACATAATCATTCATTTTCTATGGATACCAAGGAAATACGACAACAAGACTGGATATTTCATTATCTATAGACAACTATTCTGCCAATTCTGTATACATCCAATCCGTACTTGACTGTAGTATCTTGTTTTTTTATAATGAACACTGTTCATATTAAGGCATTATATATAATGAATACAGTTGTAACTTCAAGGGAAGACATACTGAAAGCTAGCCGGAGGTTGGTTCAAGAGGGAACTGCAGAAGGAATCAGTATCCGTGCCGTTGCTACTGCCTGTGGTGTGTCTGTAGGATCTATTTACAATTATTTTCAGTCAAAAACCGATTTGGTTGCGGCTACGGTGGAAAGTATTTGGGCAGATATTTTTCATACCCCGGCAGAAGAGCAGGTATTATGTTCCTTGGAGTTATATATTTCCTGGCTTTTTCAACGCTTTCAGTACGGGGATAAAATGTACCCTGGATTTTTCAGCCTCCATGCACTGTCCTTTTCAGAAAAAGGAAAAAAAAACGGCAGGCAGCGGATGGAAAATCTATGGCACCACATAGAAACGGGACTTTTACAAGTTATCCGCAAGGATAAAGATATTCGGGAAAGTGTTTTTTCGGAAACCTTTACCCCCAAGGATTTTGCCCATCT
>CALXOI010000165.1 GCA_944389965.1 uncultured Treponema sp. | reverse complement strand
AGGCGGAACCCGAATGGAAAAACCGTGCTGGTATTTTACAGAAATATCCTAATGCCGTATCCGTCCGTATCTGTTATGAATATCCGCGGAAAACAGCTGTCTGTCTTATGCCTCCGGAAAATATTACCCCGGCAGATACCGTTCAGCAGGTATCCCCGCCGGTGGCACCATAAGGAGTTGTTTATGAGTGATGAAGATACATCGTCAAATACTTTTTACCGTACCATAAAAACGTTTGTGCTCCGTGCCGGAAGAATGACCCCGACTCAACAAAAAGATTATACAGAGTTATCCGGTCGCTGGTGTATACCATATATGGGTACTGTGTTAAATTATACAGAAATTTTTAGTAACACAAATCCTGTTGTTATGGAAATCGGTTTCGGAATGGGAAAGGCAACGGCAATTATTGCGGAAAACAACCCGGATATCAATTACCTGGGGGTTGAAGTACACCGTCCCGGAATCGGCCGGCTGCTGGGAGAAATCCGCCGGAAAAACCTGCAGAATCTTTTTATCATTGAACATGACGCACTGGAAGTTCTGGAACAGATGATACCTGACAATTCCGTCGCGGGATACCATATTTTTTTTCCCGATCCCTGGCCTAAAAAAAAGCATCATAAACGCCGTTTGATACAACGTCCTCATACTGACCTGCTGGTAAAAAAGCTGGCACCAGGAGGATACTTGTATATGGTAACAGACTGGGAGCCATATGCGGACTTTGCACTGGAACAGCTGGACAAAACTCCGTTGCTGCACAATAAATATGAAGGATTTGCACCCCGGCAGACATGGCGTCCGGAAACGAGATTTGAAGAAAAAGGGAAAAATGCTCTGCGGACTATTCACGAGCTGTACTTTTTAAAAAACATTGCCGGAGGGGACACCCATGACTGATTCCCCGGATTTATTCCAAACCGCACGGATAAAAGAACTGGCAACATTGATTGAAAAATACCAGAAATCTTACTATAACGGTGAAAGTGAAATTACTGATGCCGAATTCGATGCTCTGTGGGATGAATTACGGCAGCTTGATCCGGAACATCCGGTACTCCACCGTATCGGTGCTGATTCCGGTAACTTTGCAAAAGTTGCCCACCGTATTCCTATGGGCAGCCAGGAAAAGGCGGCAGATCCAGAAGAATTCGCTGCCTGGGCGGAAAAGCATATATATCCGGAATACCTGGTGGAATATAAACTTGACGGAGCAAGTATTGAGCTCCAATACGACAAAGGTATTTTTTCCCGGGCAGTCACCCGGGGAAACGGAACTGTCGGCGACGATATAACTGCCAATGTAAAAAAAATGCAGGGAATCCGGCACCGGCTGGAGCAGGCCGGAAAACTTGTTCCGGTTACCGGAGGAATCCGCGGCGAAGTTATCATGCCCCGGGAGATCCACCGGAAACTGTACGCAGATAAAGCGAACTGCCGGAATGCTGCCAACGGATTGATGAAGCGGAAAGACGGTTCCGGCAGCGAACATCTGCAGATTATCTGCTATGACGCATGGTTTGACGGGTATTCCTTTGACGATGAAGAAAAAAAACTCCGGTGGCTGGACAGCTGCGGCTTTACTACTGTTCCGTTGAAAATATGTACATCAGTCCAAGAAGTGACCGCATACCGGGCTGAAGTCATGGAACTGCGGCCGGCATTGCCCTATGACATAGACGGACTTGTCGTCAAAGAGCGCAGGGTTGACATTGCCGATGCATCCAGAGCCCGGCCGGATCGGCAGATTGCATATAAATTCAGTCTGGAAGAAGCCGTATCTGTAGTGCGGAATGTGGAATGGAGCGTATCCGGCGCGACGTATACACCGGTTGCGGTTTTTGATCCGGTGGAATTGGCCGGAACAACGGTAAAGCGCGCCAGTCTTGTGAATCCGAATACTATCAGAACGCTGGGGGTTTGTATTGGAAGCCATGTTGTGGTAACAAAACGGGGTGAAATTATCCCGAAAATAGAAGCCGTTGTTCCCCGGAAAAATGAAAGTAGTGTAACACCGGTTCCGTTTCCCGGAAACTGTATAAACTGCGGAACCCCGTTGCAGGATGACGGAACCCGGTTATACTGCCCGAACAGGGGCTGTCCCCAAAGAATCCTTCACCGGCTGGAAAAATGGATTGATGTACTTGACATCAGGGATTTTGGCACAACGTTAATTCACAGTCTGTTTGATACCGGCAGGGTCCGTTCTATTTACGACTTATATACACTGACTGAAGATGATTTAACGGCATACTTTTTGAACGAAGAAAGCATACAGAAAGAAAAAAAATCCTTGGGAGCAGCGAAAGTTCTGAAATCCCTGCGCAGTAGAACCCGTATTTCGTTGCCGGTCTTTATTGCCGGGTTCGATATTGAAGGTATCGGTGAAACATTGATGGAAAAACTGACGTCGTCCGGTTTTGATACTTTTGATAAACTGCTGGCAGCTTCTGAAGCCGACATAGCGGAAGTCAGCGGATTTGGGGAAATTACCGCTGCAACCCTGTTGAACGGCCTGCAGGAAAATAAAGCAGAAATGCAGCTGCTTATTTCTTCAAAAACGATACATATACAGGAACCGGACAACGGAATTCTTTCCGGTAAAAGCTTTTGTTTTACCGGAGAACTGTCCGTCAAACGTTCCGAAGCGGAAAAAATGGTAAAGGATAAAGGTGGTTCAGTAAAATCATCAGTAGGCAAGGGATTGTCATATCTGGTAACCAATGACACATCATCCGGTTCTGCAAAAAATAAAAAAGCATCAGAGCTGGGAATCCCTGTCATTGATGAAGCAGCCTTTTTCCGGCTGCTGGAACAAAAAACGCAATAACCGGCATTCCTGAATACCAATGGGGTTTGCAGGTTACGGCAACATCATAACCTGCTGTGCACCATTGTCATTGTACGGGAACCGCCGGCAGACGCCCCAGTTCCTGTCTTATTCAAAATACGGAAAATTATCGGTAAAGAAATCCGGACTAACAGCTTCTCCGTTCAGACGCACTTCCCAGTGCAGATGAGGGCCGGTTGCAAGCCCGGTTGATCCAGAAACACCGATTTGTTCCTGCTGTTTAACTGTCTGACCTTCTGTCACAGAAATAGAATCCATATGATAA
>CALXOI010000164.1 GCA_944389965.1 uncultured Treponema sp. | reverse complement strand
AAAAAAAGCTTCCGGTTGAGCAAATTTTTTCTGTTTGACAAATCGGAATTTTATACGTATATTTAAACGGAATAGCGTGGCTTTATGCCTAAGCTGATGGAGGTATTTATGGAAAAATTAAAGGGTTCCAAAACAGAGGCAAACCTGCAAACTGCATTTGCCGGTGAATCGATGGCACGGAATAAGTATACATATTATGCTTCAAAAGCCCGGAAAGACGGGTATGTTCAGATTGCGGATTTGTTTGAAGAAACTGCAAATAATGAAAAAGAACATGCAAAGTTGTGGTTTAAATTGCTTCATGATGGTATCGGTACAACAGCAGAAAATTTGAAGGATGCCGCTGCCGGTGAAAATTATGAATGGACTGATATGTATGCAACTTTTGCAAAGGAAGCCCGGGAAGAAGGGTTTACCAATATTGCAGAATTATTTGAAGGTGTCGCAGCAATTGAAAAGGCTCATGAGCAGCGGTATCTGAAACTGCTGGCAAATGTGGAGAATGGTCTCGTATTTTCAAAAGACGGAGATGTCATGTGGAAATGCGGCAATTGCGGTCATTTGGTAATCGGTAAAAAAGCTCCGGATGTTTGTCCTGTATGTGCCCATCCGCAGGCATATTTCCAGGTTCAGGCAGAAAACTACTGATTCCGGATTCAGTGCATAAAAAACGGTATGGTATTCCATACCGTTTTTTTTATCTGGCAGAACAGACGTCAATCCATGCGGTAAAGCGGGAAAATTGTTCCAGCTCCGGGAGTGAAAGTTCTATTGCACTGTTTGCACTTCCGCAGGCAGGAAATACCGTTTCATACTGCTGTAATGAAATGTCAAGATAAACAGTGACTTGTGGAGGGACGGCAAACGGGCAAATTCCTCCGGGAGTATGTCCGGTATAATGTTCGGTTTGTTCCGGTGGAATCATTTTCGCCTTTGTATGAAAGTATGCTTTGTATTTTTTGTTGTCGATTTTGGTATCTCCTGCGGTGACAATTAAAACGGCTGCATCATTGACTAAAAATGCAAGCGTTTTTGCGATTCTTCCCGGGGGACAGGATAATGCTTGCGCCGCCAGTGTCACCGTGGCACTGGAAACATTAAATTCCTTTATTTTGTGTTCGATTCCATATTGAGAAAAGTATTGTTTTACTGATTCAACTGACATACGGTATCCTTTCTGACCATCTGATTGCTTGTATTGTACAATTATATTAAAAACAGTACAATATAGTTGTATAGCTGTTTTGAGTATAAGGAGATATTTCATGGCGTTAACTCTTGCAGAAAAAATTATTCAATCACATATCGTTCCGGAAGCATGTCCCGGTACAACCTTCGTTACCGGGACTCCCATTGAGCGGGGTGCTGATATTGCCATCCGTATTGACCAGACATTGACGCAGGATGCAACAGGAACAATGACATATTTGCAGTTTGAAACTATTGGAATTCCCCGGGTTAAGACGGAATTGTCGGTTTCATATGTTGACCATAATACGCTTCAGACGGATTTTCGTAATATGGATGACCACCGGTATCTTCAGAGTGTTGCCGCAAAATACGGATTGTGGTTTTCCCGGGCAGGTAACGGAATCTGTCATCAGGTTCATCTGGAACGTTTTGGTCAACCGGGTAAAACACTGTTGGGATCTGATTCCCATACACCGACCGGCGGCGGAATCGGAATGATTGCTATTGGTGCCGGCGGTTTGGATGTTGCTGTTGCTATGGGCGGTGGAGCTTTTCATCTTGCTATGCCAAAAATTTACGGGGTTAAACTTACTGGTACTTTGAAAAAAGGTGTAGGCGCAAAAGATGTTATCCTCGAAGTACTCCGCCGGGAAACAGTAAAGGGCGGAGTTGGGGCTGTATACGAATACTTTGGTCCGGGAGTTGAATCACTGACGGTTCCCCAGCGGGCGACGATTACAAATATGGGAGCAGAATTAGGGGCTACCTGCAGTATATTCCCGTCTGATGCTGCCACAAAAAATTTCCTGGAAGCAATGGGAAGGGGAACATCCTGGCGGGAATTAAAGGCTGATGATGGTGCTGTTTATGACAAGGTAATCGAAATAGATTTAAGCAGCCTTGAACCCCTTGCAGCACAGCCCCATTCTCCGGATGCAGTTGCTACTATAAAATCGCTGGAAGGCAAGCCGGTGACACAGGTGTGTATCGGTTCCTGTACAAACAGTTCTTTGGATGATTTGGCAGCAGTTGCAGCAATAGTCCGCGGTAAACATATAGCTCCCGGTGTTGAAGCAGGTATTGCCCCGGGCAGCCGGACAACTCTTTTGATGGCGGAAAAAGCCGGGATTTTAGGGGATTTAATCCGTGCCGGTTTCCGGATTCTGGAAAGCGCCTGCGGACCGTGTATCGGTATGGGGTTTGCGCCTAATACAGAAGGTGTGTCGCTGCGGACTTTTAACCGGAATTTTAAAGGGCGCAGCGGAACTGCTGATGCTCAGGTATATCTTGTATCTCCAGAAACAGCAGCGGCAGCGGCAATAACAGGCATTATTACTAGTGCTGCCGCTTTGGATTATCAGGATGAAACGTATACAGCATCCGGGAAACTTACCCTGTTGTCCGGCGAGGATTCCCGGCTTTCTGTTGCGGATGTTGCAACTGCTGCAACGGATGACGGTATGCTGATTCCGCCGTTGGATAGTTCCGCAGCGGCTGCTGTAGAAATTATCCGCGGACCGAATATCAAACCGTGTCCGGCAGCTCCTGCTTTCCAATCTACACTGAAACTTCCGGTGTTGTTGAAAGCCGGTGATAATGTATCCACAGATGATATTATGCCGGCAGGGACAAAAGTTTTGCCGTTCCGTTCTAATATTCCTGAAATTTCAAAATTTACGTTTGAGCGGATTGATGCTGATTTTTATCATCGGGCTGAGAAAAACGGATTTGCCGGTTGTGTTGTTGTGGGCGGGGAAAATTACGGACAAGGTTCTTCCCGGGAACATGCCGCGCTTGGTCCCATGTATCTGGGAGTCAGAGTTGTGCTGGTAAAATCTTTTGCCCGGATTCATAAAGCGAATCTGATTAATTACGGAATAGTTCCCGTAACATTTGTAAATCCTGCAGATTATGATTTAATATTTGAGGGTGATACCATTGAATTGACAAATCTTGAAGAAGCGGTTGTCTCTGGGGCGGATTTCTGTATCAC
>CALXOI010000163.1 GCA_944389965.1 uncultured Treponema sp. | reverse complement strand
GGAAACCGGTGTTTGGTACGGTTGGAAAACCCCTGCATGGATTGGAAGTTCGCATTGTTGATGAGGATGGAAATATTTTACCGCCGTGCACAAAAGGTACAGTTCAGATTAAAGGTCCTACCGTCATGAAAGGGTATTATAAACGGGATGATTTGACGGCAAAAGTTATGCATGGAGACTGGTTTGATACCGGTGATCTTGGTATGCTGACATTGGATGGAGAACTGGTTTTGAAAGGCCGTATCAAAGATACAATTGTATTACGGGGCGGGGAAAATGTTGAGCCATTGGCAATAGAAATGAAGCTGAATGAATCCCGTTACATTGCCCAGTCGGTTATTGTAGGACAGGATCAACGGTATCTTGCCGCTTTAATTGTTCCGGTACAGGAAGAAGTGGTTGCGTATGCAAAAGAGCACAATATTTCCTACACTGGATATAGTGATTTGCTGGCACGGGATGAAATCCATAAACTTATGGACGGTGAGATTCAAGGGATTGTGAATGCCCATAACGGATTCAAGTTATTTGAAAAAATATCCCGGTTCACATTGCTGCCAAATCCCTTTGTTCAGGGGGAAACTTTGTCTGCTAAGCAGGAAGTTATGCGGCATAAAGTTGCCGAATTATTTGCGAAAGAAATTGCAGAAATGTTCAAGTAGTGTTATAAGGTCAGGTTCCGTTCTGTCGGGTTTGATGTCCGATACCCGCCAGAATACCGGTGTCTGCTTCTTACAGAATACAGAATTTGAAGATTCTGTCCATGTAATACAAAAAAACTCCGGCAACTTAGCCGGAGTTTTTTGTATCATCATCCAGGACTACTGCATGATGATACGTCCGCTTATGCGTTCAGATATTCATTGATGCTTGCTGCCGCTTTCCGGCCTTCTCCCATTGCGAGGATAACGGTTGCCGCACCCAGTACAATATCTCCGCCTGCCCAGACAGCGGGGAACGATGTCCTGCCGTTTTCGTCAACAGTAATATGGCCTTTTTTGTCAGCGTTCAAACCAGGAGTTGTTTTTACCATAAGTGGGTTGGAACCATTCCCCAGTGCGACAATCACCGCATCGCAGGATACATCATGTTCACTGCCGGCAATAGGTACGGGACTGCGGCGGCCTGATGCATCTGGTTCGCCCAGTTCATAAGACAGGGCAGTTACGCCGCTGACGCAACCGTTTTCATCGCCCAGTATTTTAACGGGGTTTTCCAGGAACCGGAATTCAACACCTTCCTCTTCTGCATGGGCAATTTCTTCCCGCCGGGCGGGCATTTCATTCCGGGTTCTCCGGTAAATAACTGATACGTGGTCTGCGCCCAGCCGGTATGCCATACGGGCTGCATCCATGGCCACATTCCCGCCGCCGACAACAACGACGTTTTTTGCCTGATACAGCGGCGTATCTGCATGTTCCGTATCGTATGCTTTCATCAGATTTGCCCGGGTCAGATATTCATTTGCACTGAAAACACCGATCAGATTTTCACCGTCAATGTTCATAAACTTTGGCAGCCCGGCACCGGTACCGATAAATGCGGCGTCATATCCCTGCTCTTTCAGCAGCTGCAACAGTGTACCGGTACGCCCCACAAGGAAATTTTCACGGAATTCCACACCCATATCTTTGAGCATTTGGACTTCAGATGCGACAATCGCTTTTGGCAGCCGGAATTCGGGAATACCATACACCATGACGCCACCCGGTTTGTGGAATGCTTCAAATACCGTGACTTCATGTCCTGCCCGGCGGACGTCGGCTGCAACAGTCAGACCTGCCGGTCCGGAACCGATAACAGCAACTTTTTTACCGGTTGCTGGTGCAACTTGCGGTGGTGTTTGCAACTTATGTTGCCGTTCATAATCGGCAACGAACCGCTCGAGCCGGCCAATAGATACGGATTTTTCTGCATTTTTATAAGTTTTACCTACAGTACACATTCCTTGGCACTGCTTTTCTTGAGGACACACCCTGCCGCAGATTGCCGGCAGCAGATTAGTTGTTTTGATAATATCCACTGCCTTTTTAAATTCGCCCTTTGCAACCTGGGCTACAAACTGGGGAATTGGTACATTTACCGGGCATCCTGAAATACACGGGGCGTTTTTACACTGCAGGCAGCGGTTTGCTTCGACTATTGCCTGTTCTGTTGTATATCCCAGCGCCACTTCGTCCATAAGATGTGCCCGCTCATGCGGTTCCCGCACCGGCATTTCCTGCTGGGGAATAGACATCCGGTCTTTGGGTGACAATGTTCCGGCTTCAATTCCGGATTTCAGCTTGTTGTATTCAGTCAGTGCAGCTTCCTGCAGCCGGCCTGCAGAAATATATTCGCTCATCAGTTTCCTCCTGCCAGTGTATCTGCCTGTGCCTGCATCCGGCATTTGTGCAGATCTTCCTGTTCACGGGTTTTGAATGCCTTCATCCGCATCATCATGTTGTCAAAATCAACAAGGTGTCCGTCAAATTCAGGCCCGTCGACACATACAAATTTTGTTTCGCCGCCCACGGTTACCCGGCAGCCGCCACACATTCCGGTACCGTCTATCATGATAGTATTCAGGGAAACTACAGTATGTACTCCGTACGGTTTTGTCGTGGCGGCGCAAAATTTCATCATTACCGGTGGTCCGATGGCAACTACTTCATCCGGTTTTGGATTTTGTTCGCACAACGTTTTAAGTGGTTCGGTAACCAGTCCTTTTGTTCCGGCAGAACCGTCATCCGTCATGATAATCAGTTCATCGGCAAGTGCCCGCATCTCGTTCTCAAAAATGAGCAGGTCTTTGTTCCGTGCCCCCATAATGACAATCACTTTATTGCCTGCGGCTTTATATGCCTGGACAATAGGATGCAGCGGTGCTACCCCGATACCTCCCCCGACACAGACAACAGTACCCACTTTTTCAATATGGGTGGGATTACCCAGCGGTCCCAGAATGGCAGCAAGACAGTCCCCTTCCTGTTTCCGGGAAAGTTTCAGCGTTGTCGCTCCTACTGCTTGGAATACCAGCGCAATCCAGCCGGCTTTCCCGTCAGCATCCGCAATGGTCAGCGGAACCCGTTCCCCGTAATCCGTATCCAGCTGAACCAATACAAACTGACCGGCTTTCCGGTTCCGGGCAATATCCGGTGCGGTAACTTTCATATAGAAAACATCAGCAGAAAGTTGTTTTTTCTCAATAATTTTGAACATATACCCTTGTCCTTTTGTTTGACAAAAATTCAGAAAATGTAATAATTCATCATACCGTAATTTAAGGATATATTCAATATGTGCAGTTTTACTGTTGTGCGGGCGCATACCGCCCCTGGGGCGGTACCGGGTCGGCTCCGGGCTTCCGGTTCCGGGGCTGAC
>CALXOI010000162.1 GCA_944389965.1 uncultured Treponema sp. | reverse complement strand
CAGCCAGGAGTACTTCATGGAGACCTCCCTGCACAAGCCGGAGCCTCCCGAGCCGGAGGCGCCCCCGGCGCCGCCGGAGAGCGGCGGCCTCCTGGGCGGCCTGCGGCGGCTGTTCCGCCGGAAACCCTGAAATTACGGGGCGGAATGCAGACTTTGATGCTTTTCTGGAAGCTCTTAATGAAGTGAATACCCGTATGGCACGGAGAATAGCTGCGGATGGTGAAGGGGCGGAACATTTGATTGAATGCCATGTCACCGGTGCCGTTTCTGTGGACGCCGCCCGGACGCTGGCCAAGTCAGTGGTTTCTTCCAGTCTGGTGAAGGCAGCTTTTTTTGGCAAAGATGCCAACTGGGGCAGGATTTTATGCGCCATGGGATATTCCGGTGCGGCCTTTACCCCTGAGCAGGTTTCCGTCAGTTTTCAGAATGCTGCCGGCTCCATCGATGTGTTCCGTAACGGGGTTCCGCTTGATTTTGATGAAGCGGAAGCAAAGCGAATCCTTACCCAATCAGAAACCACTATCAGTGTTAATCTCGCAGACGGTTCTGCTGAAGGTACTGCATGGGGTTGTGATTTGACTTATGAATATGTGAAAATAAACGGGGATTACCGGACGTAAATCCGCTGCAAGATAAACTACTGGGGGAAAAATGGATATCAGTAATAAAGACTGGGCGGATGTGCTGGTGCAGGCATTGCCGTATTTTAAACAGTATGCAGGTAAAACCGTTGTAGTAAAGTACGGCGGAAATGCCATGCTGAATGAAGCATTAAAGGCTGCCGTTATGCAGGATATTGTGCTGCTGAATACTATCGGTGTACACGTGGTTCTTGTTCATGGCGGCGGTCCTGAAATCAATGCAATGCTTGAAAAAGTCGGTAAAGAATCCCGCTTTGTGAACGGACTGCGGTACACGGATTCGGAAACTATGGAAATTGTGCAGATGGTTCTGACCGGAAAGCTGAATAAAGACATAGTGGGACTGCTGTTGCAGAATGGCGGTAAGGCAGTCGGTCTAAGCGGCGTAGATTCCGGGTTGTTGCGGGCAAAAAAAATTGATGCTGACGGAGAAGATTTAGGCTTTGTCGGTGAAGTCACAGAGGTAAATCCTGAAATCGTGTGTTCCCTGTTGGAACAAGGATTTATACCGGTTATTTCTACGGTTGCAATGGGCGGACAGGGTGACATGAACCGTTATAATATCAATGCGGATACTGCGGCTGCCCGGATTGCGGTCGCATTGAAAGCGGAAAAATTTGTACAGCTCACTAACGTTCCCGGTGTTTTACGGGATGTCAATGATCCGTCCAGCTTGATAAAACGCATTGCCCGTGATGCCGTTCCTTCAATGATTGCAACCGGTATTATTTCTTCAGGAATGATTCCGAAAATTGAATGTTGCTTTGAAGCGTTGAAGGGTGGTGTTCCCAGAACCCACATTATTGACGGCAGGGTTCCCCATTCCCTGTTAATAGAGATGTTCAGTGACCGGGGTGTGGGCACGATGATTTTATAATTAGAATGAGGTTTGATATGGCAGGAGTGATTGTAAACAATTACGGCAGCCTTCCGGTTGTGTTTGATCACGGAAACGGAGCTACGTTATATGATACTGATGGAAAGGCATATATTGATTTTGTTGCCGGTATCGGTGTGAATTGTCTTGGTCACAATTATCCGGCTTTAGTTCAGGTCGTGCAGCAACAGGCCTCCCGTCAGATACACATATCTAATTATTACACATCAGCAGAAGAAAACGCCTTCGCATCAGAATTACTTGCCGCCGCCGGAATGGAGCGGGTCTTTTTCGGGAATTCCGGTGCGGAAGCAAATGAGGCAGCCATAAAACTAGCCCGGAAATATGGCTGGCAGGTCAGCCGTATTTCCGCACTGAATAATGCGGCCGTGCCACGGAATGTTATTGTTACCCTTGAAAAATCATTCCATGGACGGACACTTGCCACATTGCGGGCAACCGGACAGGAAAAATTTCATGTACCATATTTCGGTCCGTATCCGGAAGGATTTCGGCATATTAAAGCAGGCGATTATGCTTCTTTAGATACTGTTTTTGATTCAACTGTCTGTGCGTTTATGATGGAATGTGTCCAAGGAGAAGGCGGTGTCAACCTGATAGACAAGGATTGGGCACAGGCCGCCGCCGCCGCCGCCAGAAAAGCCGGTGCTGTTGTTATTTGTGATGAGGTTCAGACAGGAATGGGACGGACAGGTGTTCTATTTGCATCCTCTTCATTGGGAATTAATCCGGAAATAATTACGGTTGCAAAAGGTATTGCCGGTGGAATCCCCATGGGTGCTTGCTTGTTCCGGGGAGTCGTACGGGATGTTTTTGAAGCAGGGGATCATCAGTCAACGTTCGGGGGAAATCCGCTTGCCTGTGCGGCAGGACGGGTTGTGTTGCGGGAATTGACACGGCCCGGCTTTTTTGAGCGGGTGTCTGCTGCCGGTTTACACATACGGAATACAATCAGCAGCTGGGGGCTGCCTTGTGTGAAAAGCATCCGGGGCAGCGGGTTGATGATTGGCGTTGATATTACACCGGCGGCGGCAGATGTTCAGAAACGCTGTCTGGAAGAAGGTTTGTGTATTTCCACTGCAGGTGTCAATACACTCCGTTTCCTTCCGCCGTTGGTGATTACTGATGAAGAAATCAACACAGGTCTCGGTGCTTTGAAAAAGGTACTTGCTGGTTTTTAAAAACGGATATATTCCGGACAGGATATTGCAGTATGGGAAAGCACCCGTGTATGCAGTGATAATGCATTCCGGGTGTTTTTTTATAAAAAGCAGATAATAAAATAATGCTCCTGCAAAAATCTTTTAACTGACGGTTGGGTTGAATTATAGGAAAATTACACAGAAAAATGAAATGCACGAAGATGAATCACAGAAGTAAAGATATTTGTTGGAATATTGTTTTTTTAGTGATAAAAATAATTGCTGGAAACATATACTTTGTGTGGCTGGAAAAAACAGCCGTGTGCAGTCCTGAATATTGTAAACAGATATTTTTATATACAAATTGAACCTGTATATGACACACAGGCATGTATATGTAGCAAGATATACTTACAATAGGGTTACTCACAACAGTGCTGCTGTAAAGATATCGGCGGATGTGGTAAAAAACTGCAGGCTACTGGTATTGGCAAATAAATACAATCAAGATGTTTGCCGGAACTGTAGCGGGTGTATGTTGTTTCGGCCGTGTTGAAAAAATATGGATCGAAAATACCTGTTTGCAGACCGGAATTGGAGTTTGCTGGTCATAACAGGGTTAACGGACGCCCGGAGGATTTTGCTGTAAAGAAGGAATCCGGGAAAACAACTGTTTCTAAAAATACAGAATGAAGTATTTTTGTTTGCATATCC
>CALXOI010000161.1 GCA_944389965.1 uncultured Treponema sp. | reverse complement strand
ACAAACTTTCCGTTTTTTTTCATTTTGCACTCTCCTTGTTCGTACAATCTCTCTGCGTTGTATGTTATTTTATAAATTCCTTACCGGCGGCTTTACAAAACAACATATTATAGTATGTATACTAGCATACTATATTTAGTTGCGTCAAGAAAAAAATCATTTACAATGAACGCATGAATGATGACATTCAATTTACAACTCAACAGATTGTGTGCAATTTAAAAAAAATCAGGGAAGAAAAGAATATTTCCCAGCTGGAACTGGCTCACCGGGCAGGAATTTCCCAAAATATGGTTACTTATATTGAAACGGGAAAACGCTCTCCGACGCTCCAAACACTGCTGAAAATTTGTACGGCCCTTGATATTTCTCCTTCTAAACTATTTCCCCAAGAAAATAACGATGATAAAAGCTATATAAAACAAAAAATCATCAGTGACATTGAAAAATATTTGTAGTTTTTTACTGTATTTTTCCGGCCAATAGTATATATAGAAGATTATTTCATTGTTTCAATTTTGCAGCAAAAATACGGCATCATATTTTTACCGCATCAATAAAATATTATTATAATAAAACACTATATTTACTATTGCAATGAACACAATACAAGTGTACCGCATAGTACAGGAAACACAAAGAACAGGGAACCGGCGCCGCCTCAATCAAAAACAAAACACCAAAGACAGATTCGTCCGGCAAAAGTGCTGCAGAAGTACTTTGTTTTATTTTTTAGAAACAAGTTGACGACTGCGCCCTGTTTTCCGTAAATTTATTATGGCAGCGGGGTTCGTCCTGACCAGACGCTTTGCAAGCCGGGTTCTTTGAAAATAAACAAGGGAAGGATTTTTCAAAATAACACGTATAAATGATATCCCGGGATTTTACGGCATATCGAAACGAATATTATACTATGAATATTGAGGAGAATATATATATTATGGAAAATACTTTGAAAATGAATATGTACGTAGACGGAAACTACGCATATCATATCTGCCAATATATCGGAACACAAATAGACACTAATTTCCGCTCTATAATCAACTGGGATAAACTGGTTGCCTACCTGACCGGCTATGTAACCCGTGAACGGGGGGCCCGTTGTGTTGCCAATATAAAAAAATATGTTATCGGTACCGGAGGGGATTTTGACTCTGAACGGCAGCAGTTTTATAATGCAATCGAGTATGCCGGTATTCAGCGAATCTCTTTTCCGCTGAAAAGTATTATGAGCCCTACCGGTAAAATGGGTTTAAAAGAAGATGCGGTGGATTCTCTGCTCACCTTTACGGCAGCCCGGGATTTTTACTCGGTGTCAAAGGATGACCGGCCGGACGTAGTGTGTCTGTTTGCCGGAGACAGTGACTTTATTCCACTCATTGACGGACTACAGACAGAAGGCGTAACCATCCTGCTGTTGTATTTTGATTTTATTTCCAGACAGAAAGTAACCCGGGCATCCCAAATGCTGCTGGAAAAAGCCAACTGGGTTATCAATCTGGAACAGCTGCTGAAAGAACGGGTGGATGAAAACGCAAAAGCCATCTTTACCCGTACCGGCGCCCCGGCACATCAGCCGGTATACACCGGTAATACAAACCAGACTTACCCCCAGTCATTCACCATTTCATTGGAAACCCTCAAAAAAGCGGTGGATATCACCGTACCCGATGCAGACGGGTATGTTCTGGGCTCCCGGTTGGGAAAATCACTGGAAATTGTACTGGGTGCAAAACTACCGCCCTGGTGTAAAATACGGCAGATAGCAAACCAATACCCCGAAGATATTCTGACGGATGAAATTCCGGCATTCAGAATAAAAATAAAAAAATAAGGAGGTTCTGATGAAAAAAAATAACAGTCATCCCCCGTAAGAAACAACGGTACAAAACTGACCCCGCACCGCATACTATGGTGTATAAAAAAAGGACAAACAAATATTTTGTCCGCAAAAATTTATTTTATAGGACGTTTTTTATGTTAAAAATTAAAACTATAACCAATCATCTCCAGGACGTGGAGAATAAAAACAAATTCTGTTTCAGGAGTAATCCGGAACAATTTGTAACAGAAGAAGAGATTATACAGGATATGACACAGTATAATTCAACACTAACCGATACTGATGCAGCCGCTGCACTGATGACGCTGACTTCTGTAATAAAGAGAAATTTAGAGCAGGGCAACGGCGTTGACTTACCATTCTGCCGGATAACGATTGCTGCCCAAGGTACCTGCAGTGACATAAACCAGTCATTCCGACCGGGTACCGGCGACAACACATTCAAGCTACGGATGACAGCACCAAAGTCGTTTATGGATGATATGCTGAAAAATATTACATATAAACAAGTTCAGCCGGATTTGCTCACAAATCCCAGTATTATCAGCCTATACAGTATCGGAACTACCGGAAACCTGCTGCCGGAATTAGTATTTACCGCCGGTTCAATACTGCGTATCAGCGGTTCTTTCCTTACGGTTGATGTAACCGACGCTCAACAAGGGGTTACGCTCCTTCAGGGGACAACACCGGTAAAAATCACCAGATACCACCGGATAGGAACCAATGTGCTGGAATGCTACATTCCGGAAGAAGCATCACCGGGAATTTACCAGGTGTCAGTAACAACAAAACCAGGTGCAAACCGGTATAAAACAGAAATTGCTGATACAACAATAGAAGTAACAGCATAATTATCCGTTAGCGGTACAACCGGTAACATACACTGCCGGCGGGACACATAGTGTTCCGCCGGATTTTCTTATGGCAGACCGTACTGTCTGTATATGGCTTCCGGTTACCGGTATTCAGATTTATCCGGTACGGAGCCCAACCGCCATCAGACGGAACAGTCAGTTCAGCAGCATCACCCATACACCTGTGTAAAAACTGAAAAACAGGATTCCAGTCCGGAAATTCTACATCACATACCGTATGCAATGCACCCGTCTCATTCCATGAATACCAGCCCTGCTCATTTTACCCAAAATCATGATAAGCTGACGAAACGCTCTTTTCTGCCTGACAATACTTTCTTGTCAGTCCAACAGAATAATCTTTTCTGCCTGACAATACTCTCTTGTCAGCCCAACAGAAGAATCTTTTCAGCCTGACAATATTCTCTTGTCAGCCCAACAGAAGAATCTTTTCAGCCTGACAATACTCTCTTGTCAGCCCATCAGGATAATCTTGTCAGCCCAACAGAAGAATCTTTTCTGCCTGACAATATTCTCTTGTCAGCCCAGCAGGAGAATCTTTTCAGCCCAGCAGAAGAATCTTTTCAGCCTGACAATACTCTCTTGTCAGCCCATCAGGATAATCTTTTCTGCCCATCAGGAACATCCTGCCGGAACGGATAATCCGGCGGACACATAACGGACGGAAACCGGTACGCATATTTTATGCCGGGCTTTTTGTACCACGGAACTGAATATACCGGCAAGGGCTGTTGTCCGCCGGACGGGAACCGGTATCCATGGCGCAAAAAGTACCGCTG
>CALXOI010000160.1 GCA_944389965.1 uncultured Treponema sp. | reverse complement strand
CCGCAATAACAAATATTACCGATACAACAAAAATTGAAATGACAGAAGGTGTATTCTATGCACAGCTTCAATCACTGCCCGACATTACTATAACAGACAAGCGCTCCCAAAAATACTCTGGACAAACAGAAAGTCAAGAAAAAGATGCAACTGCTTTTTACGTTGATATACAGGAAAATTCCAATACCTGGACCTGTATATTTTATGCAGAACAGCCTTTTTCCAGCAGAAAGATATCAGTACAAAAAGAATATGATTCTTACTATAAAATATTAACTGAAGCAAAAAGTACACTCCAACAATTATTTGAAAAACTGAACAACCAGAATCTCCCGTCTCAGGCAGCACCGGAACCGAAACAGGGACAGACAAGTCCCACCCTTGAAAACCTCTCCGGGACATGGGCCGGAGAACAAAATATAAACAAAATAGTTCTGCTCAGAGGCGGACGGGGATTTGTCATTTTTAAAAACGGTGCTTCGATGAATATTGATGTAAAAATTTCCGATGATACGGTGATTTGTACCCAGACAGGCAAATCAAATGCATCCTTTTTTCCTGATATACCGAGAGAAATTGCGCTGGCAGCTGCATTAAAGGCAGAACCCATTATATGGGTTTTATCCCTGCAAAACGAAAATACCCTGGCAGGTTTTAAATATACGTTAAAAACTGTATATGACGGCGATGCACCGGTAGGCGCGGAACCGGCTGAAGTTTCCGTTACCTGGAACCGGCAGTAATACCGGCGGGTACCGTTACACTTCCCTGACGAATAACCGTACATTCCCCGGCGCTGCTGACGGAAACAATAGTTGACGGCAACGCATCAGCTAAAATACAATCACCCCCATCAACAATCAGCTCCACTTCTTTTCCAAACTCCGCTTCCATTGCAGAAATGTCAGATAACAAGGGAAAGCCGGATCTATTGACGCTGGTAGAATACAGCGGCATTCCACACCGCCGGATTACAGTTCTGAGCCACTGATCTCCGGGACATCGGAAACCGACAGTCACCTCTGAACCAGGCGTCCCATGAACCGGTACAATAATTGTTACCGCTCCCGGCCATAATTCAAATAACGCAAGAGGAATTTTTACGTCGGTATACTGATAAATGTCGGACGGTTCCGCTATCAACTGAATAAACGGCTTATGTTCATCCCTTCCTTTTATTGCACGGATCGCGTTTTCCGCAGCCGGAACAATTCCAGAAAATCCATAAACCGTATCAGTGGGTATGATAACAATATTTTTTTGCAGAACTGCGTTAACAACACGTTCACAGGACAGGGGATCTGTTTTGGTAATTATCATAATGATTCAACTTTTATACCGGCGATTGTTTCATAATTTTTTGTTTTTATTCCGGCACGATACGGCTGTTCTACAAATTTTTCCGAACGGTTTAAATTCCGTAACATCAATAAAAGAAACACCAACGAACCTGTAATACATCCGAAAACTTTACATATCCATTCAGGAATGAAAGAAATCTCTGTCCGCTTCACTACGACCCCCGAATCGTAGATCGGAGTATAATATGGTGCCAGACCTGAAATTTTTACAATATTTTCACCTTCAGAAATATATCCAAGTCTCCGGGCATATGCCGCAATGACATCATCGTCTTGTTTCAAAGCGGTATATTCCAGCTGCAACTCATCATTTAGTTTGGATAATTCTGCAGTATGAATACTAATCTGATATTTCTGATTTTCAAGCTGTTTATATGCCCATAGACCATTTTGTCCACCGAGAAAAGATGTTACTACATATACTATGGTTCCGGCACATACAGAAACTAAAATTTTTGAATGTAACATACATTTTAATATCGACACAAAAGATGAAAAAATAATATTTGTACCAAAGAATATCTTCAAAAAAAAGAAAATATAGATAATCTTTGCCTGCAGATTTATTTTTTCCCTAGACTATGTCACTTGTAAATAATGCTGCCAGTTTTTTTTAACTAGTGATAATTTTATATAGGTATCCTAGATTTCCATTCCATATATTTTTGAATTTTAAGTTCCGGGATTACCCTGTTCAGGATTTTTCTTAGACAGTTATTTATCCGCTCTTGAAATTCTGTAATAACAAAGAATTTGGCTTAGAAAATTAGTTTCTTTCAGATAAAAATATCTGGAAATTCTGTTTTTCTCTGTGCAAAACCAACATTGTATTCAAACTTTGTTTTTACTGTTGATGTTTCATGCTCTATCACTCCCCTGTGTATCACTCTTTGAATGCTCCCCTGGATTTTATGAAATATCACCGCAATTTCTCCTATATTTGTTATTTTAGGGAAATATTTTGAACCTTATCAGATAAAACTCAAATACTAGTTTTTCCTCATCCTTAAAATGCGTGAATTTTTTTCTTTTTTCTGTAAATACTTTCCATACAATTTCTTTTCTCCGTTATTGCTTTTTGTATAGTAACAAAATTATAACAGTTTAAAAACTTTTTATTTTCACGAGATTACATTTTACCGGCTACAAACAACATCCTGTTTTGAATATATTTTTGCACAAAGAAATAAACTGTGTTATAATACAAAATGTATAGATTAAAGAAAATATTCCGGTGAATTCTGTTTTCTGCCGATAAATAGAACAGGGAAAGTTTTTATTATTGGAGATGATATGACATTTGACGAATCACAGAAAAATGACGGCAAAGTTCAGAATAAAAATATAGACTTCGACAGATATGGTGTCTGGGTAAAAAAACCACCACGGACTGTTCAGTCGGATGCCGGTGATCAAACTACCCAAGAATTCCACGAAGAATTTGCAGATGATATACTAACTCCCGAAGAACAAAATTATTTAAATACTCCACTTCAGCAAGAAACAGACATACCGCAATCCGATGATGAAAATGAAATTCCCTGTTTTACACAACTTACAGAAGATTCTTCTATCCTTGATGTTCCGGATTTTAATTCTACCATAACATCGAACAAAAAAAATAGTTCCATTTCCGAAATCACCGGATACGAGGATACCGCATTCCTTCAGCCGGAACAGGATGCTGCCGGTGACAATGATATTCCCACGTTCCTGACGGAAACTGCCGGTACCACGGATACGGCGGAAAGTGCCGGTTCTGACGGAACAGTTACTGACACACACTTCACCTTTGAAGACTTTACCGACCTGACAGACCTGCCGGAAACTGATGACAACGAGATGAACATAGCTGCAGAAGAACCCGCTATGCAACCGGAACAGACAGCCGCAACACCCTCTGAAACAGAAGATTTTGCCTTCATCCTACCGGAGGAAACTGATGCCGGTAATTCAGCGCCACGGGACGAGGATACCGCATTCCTTCAGCCGGAACAGGATGTTGCCGGTGATAATGATATTCCCACGTTCCTGACGGAAACTGCCGGTACCACGGATACGGCGGAAAGTGCCGGTTCTGACGGAACAGTTACTGACACACACTTCACCTTTGAAGACTTTACCGACCTGACAGACCTGCCGGAAACTGATGACAACGAGATGAACATAGCTGCAGAA
>CALXOI010000159.1 GCA_944389965.1 uncultured Treponema sp. | reverse complement strand
AGAGCATGTTTAAACAAAGGTTATCTTTTAGGGCGGTTGTTCGCTGTTTTCGAAAAAATCCAGCAGGACACGCATCCGGGACTGAATGCAACCATTACAGATAGATTTTATGGTGCCGCATCAACAAATCCGACAACGGTTTTTACGCAATTGATGAGATTAAACCGTCATCATATGAGCAGTTATGAAAGCCAGGGATTAAAAATTACCAGAGAAAAAGAAATCGGTGAAATTATGAATGCACTGGATTCTTTTCCCAATCATCTTGATTTAACCGGACAGTCGTATTTTGCTCTGGGTTATTATCATGAGAGGCAAAGTTTTTATTCATCGTCAAATAAATCCGAGAATACAGAAGGAGATAAATAATTATGGAAAAATTAGAGAAACGCTATGATTTTGTATTGTTTTTTGATGTAAAAGACGGAAATCCCAACGGTGATCCCGATGCCGGGAATTTGCCGCGTATCGATGCGGAAACAGGACACGGTATTGTGACCGATGTTTGTCTGAAACGCAAGATTCGCAATTATGTACAGATGACCAAAGGGCAGGAAGCGGGTTATGATATTTTCGTTAAATCAAAGGAATTGTCAGGAATTGAAACTTTTTTAAACTATGAAATAAAAAAAGGGTTTGCAGAATTGAATATCGACTTATTTGCTTCTACTGATTTAGAAGGAAAAAAGAGAGAAAAACCGGGAAAAGCGCAGGGTAAAGAAGTCGATAAAACTCGTAAATATCTTTGTGAAAAATTTTATGATGTTAGGACTTTTGGAGCTGTTATGTCGACAGGTCCAAATGCAGGGCAAGTCAGGGGACCTGTTCAAATAACTTTTGCCAGATCAATAGATCCGATAGTTCAGTTGGAATATACGTTGACAGTTTCTGCAGCAAGAGATGATGAAAAAAGTTATGAAAGTCAGGTAGGAATACAAGGACGAAAATATACTGTTCCTTACGGACTTTATAAAGTACATGGTTTTGTATCTCCGCATTTTGCTTCAAGTACCGGATTTTCAAAAGAAGATTTAGATTTGCTATGGGAGGCATTGGTTCAAATGTTTGAAGTTGACAGGTCTGCCGCACGCGGTCTGATGACAACAAGAAGGCTTGTTGTCTTTGAACATAATTCTGCTTTGGGGTCAAAGCCTGCCGATGAATTGTTTAACCGGGTAGAAGTCAGACACACCGGAAATACCCCTGCCCGAGATTTTTCGGATTATACAATTACATTAGACGGTGTTCCTTTGACGGAAATTAAGACTGTTGTCAAACTTTGATGTACCCCGAATCCGATTATCTGCTGTTGAGCGGGCTTCAGCATTTACGCTTTTGCCCGCGGCAGTGTGCTTTGATTCATATCGAACAGCTTTGGAAGGAGAACTTTTTTACAGCATCGGGGAGGGTTTTACATGAAAAAGTTCATGGAGGGATTGGAGAATCGAGAAAAATCGTCCGCATAGAACGTGACCTAAAAATCTCATCACAAAAGCTTGGTATTACAGGAAACACAGATGTAGTAGAATTCTATTCCGATGGCAGGATCATTCCCGTAGAATATAAGCACGGAGAACCGAAACCCGATACAAGCGATGAAGTTCAATTGTGTGCACAAGCTATATGCCTTGAGGAAATGCTGGGGTGTTCTATCAGCGAGGGAGCTTTATTTTACTTTAAAATTCGCCGAAGGACTTCTGTACCGATAACAAATGATTTAAGGAAGGAGACAGAAGAACTTGCACATAAATTTCATCATTTAGTGGAAGAAGGGCTGACACCTAAAGCTGAATACAAAAAAAAATGTGAAAGTTGCTCTTTTATAGATGAGTGTTTCCCTGAATCAGCCGGACGGAGTAAGTCAGTAGATATTTATGTAAAACGCAGATTGAATACCAATGAAGACTTCTCATCAGATTTATAGGTGAAGTCATTTGTTTTTTTACCAGTAATCTAAATCGATATTGGAGAAATTATGCAACGATTTCTAAATACATTGTATGTCACTACTCAAAAAAGCTATTTACACAAAAAAGGCGAAGCTGTTGAGATTATTGTAGGTGATGAAGTTAAAGCAAGAATTCCTCTTATTACTCTGGACAGCATTGTGTGTTTCGGGAATATTTCTGTTAGTCCGTTTTTGTTGGGGGCCTGTCCTGAAAAGAATATTACTATCAGCATGCTTTCCGAAACAGGACAATTTCTTGCAAGGGTACAGGGACCGGTTGCAGGAAATGTACTTTTGAGAAAAGCCCAATATCGTCTTTCAGATGATAAGGTTCAATCTGCTAAAGTTGCAAAATATTTCATTACAGGTAAAATAGCCAATCAGAAGACGGTATTACAACGCGCTGTCAGGGATCATAGTAAAAAAATTGACGAACTTAAAGTTAAAAGTGCCATTGCAATATTAAATAATAATATCACAAAAATCGAAGGTGAATGCGATTTGGATAAACTCCGAGGTATAGAAGGAGACTCCGCAGAAGCTTATTTTTCTGTTTTTGATGAACTTATTGTCTCACAGAAGGATAGTTTTCGTTTTACAGGGCGGAACCGCCGTCCTCCATTGGATAATGTAAATGCCATGCTTTCATATGTGTATACACTGCTTTATCACGACATGATAAGTGCCTTGGAGTGCAGCGGTTTGGATCCGGCTGTGGGATTTCTACATCGAGATCGTCCCGGTCGATTAAGCCTTGCTTTGGATTTGATGGAAGAATTCAGATCTTTCTTTGCAGACAGATTGGTTCTGTCGTTGATAAACTTGAATGAAGTTTCCCCACCTCAATTCGAGACTTCCGCGAGCAATGCTGTTATCATGAATGATGAATCACGTAAAACACTTATCACTGCTTATCAAAAAAAGAAAGAAGTTGTGGTCAACCACCCGTATGTAGAAAAAAAGATGCATTTGGCTATTTTATTTCATACACAAGCTAGGCTTCTAGCCAGATTTATCAGAGGTGATATTGACGGTTATCCTGTATATATTTGGAAATGAGGAAGTACTGTATATGATGATGCTTGTCAGCTATGATGTAGCAAAAGATGAAAATGGAGAAAAGCGTCTCCGTCGGGTTGCAAAAATTCTAGAAAATTACGGACAAAGGGTTCAGTATTCTGTATTTGAATGTCTTGTAGATCCGGGTCAGTGGGTAGAATTGAAAAATAAATTACTAAATGTAATCAACAATGAATTTGACAGCCTGAGGTTCTATTCTCTCGGAGCCAACTGGCAACGAAAAGTAGAACATATCGGTCAAAAAAAGCCTATAGATCCCCAAGGGATTTTAATTGTATAAAACAAAATCACCGCGAACATACAGTAAACAGCATCTTATTATATTAAAATGTTACTAAAAATATTATTTTTATTGTATAATTATACATGAATTAAACGGATCGCGGAAAAATCATTTTAATTCTTTTATATATAATGAATTAAATGTTATATGGTCGCACCCTCACGGGTGCGTGAATTGAAACACTTATCTAAAACTTCCAAGGGAATCATCGTTGTCGCACCCTCACGGGTGCGTGAATTGAAACTGCTCTTCCAAAAGACACTCGATGAATTCCGCCGTCGCACCCTCACGGGTGCGTGAATTGAAACAGACTGCACAGCGAGGCCCAAATGCTGCGAATCAGTCGCACCCTCACGGGTGCGTGAATTGAAACAGAAAAAATGCAAA
>CALXOI010000158.1 GCA_944389965.1 uncultured Treponema sp. | reverse complement strand
TCAGGGTTCAGGTGATCCGATTTTGTTTCCTGAACCGGGGCTTGAATCAGCCGGTTGTATGTGCCGCTGTAGTTGCGTAGTAACCGGTTGCGGTGGTTCCGCCGGAGACTGCACCGCTGTGCGCTACCGGTTCAGATAATTGATGAAGCGAAGGAATGCTTCTTTTCCTTCCGGAGTCCGCTTATACACACCGGCATCTGTGAGCACCTGCTTAAAAACCTGTCCGGTTTCTTGGCGGAGTATTTCATGGACATTTTCCGGTGTACATTTGGCAGCAAAGGTTGCAGCCCATTCGGCGTGTTTTGCAATTGATGGTTCGCTGCTGATGTCCTTTTTCTGAATGATATATTCTGCCAGCAAATCCAGTTCTGTCCGCAACCGTGCGGGAAGAATCGCCAGACCCATAACTTCAATCAGTCCGATATTTTCTTTTTTTATGTGATGCAGTTCCTGGTGGGGATGGAAAACCCCCAAGGGATGCTCCTCTGTGGTAATATTGTTCCGCAGCGCTAAATCAAGTTCATAAACATTGTCCCGGAACCGGGCAATCGGAGTGATGGTATTGTGGGGTGTCCCGTCTGTTTCTGCAAAGATTCCTGCAGCGGGATCGCTGTATTCCCGCCATTTGTCCAGAATGAAAGATGCTGCATCAATGAGCCGTGCTGTATCAGTGTGCTGCAGACGGATTACAGACATGGGCCATTTAATAATTCCCGCAGTTACATCGGCAAATGAGTTCAGCGTTACCGGTGTTTCAATTGCAGCCCGGGCCATGGGGAACGTGTATCTTCCTCCCTGAAAATGTTCGTGGGAAAGAATTGAACCGCCGACAATGGGTAGGTCTGCGTTTGAACCGACCATATAGTGCGGGAATTGCCGGACAAAATCAAATAATTTTGCAAAAGCAGCCCGGTCTATCTGCATCGGTGTATGGCTGCTGTTCAATACGATACAATGCTCGTTGTAATACACATACGGTGAATATTGGAATCCCCATGCTTCATTCAAAATAGAAATAGGAATAATCCGGTGTGTCGACCGGGCCGGGTGATCCAATCTTCCTGCGTAACCTTCGTTTTCAATGCACAGCTGGCACTTAGGGTAACCGGTCTGTGGGTTTAGTTTTGCGGCCGCAATTGCCTTGGGATCTTTTTCCGGTTTTGACAGATTTATAGTTATATCCAGTTCTCCATATTCTGTGGGAACAGTCCACTTTATGTCCTTCTGTATCCGGTACCGGCGAATATAGTCTGTGTTTTGGGAAAAACGGTAAAACCAATCAGTCGCTTGTTCCGGTGAGTTTTCATATAAGCGGTTGAATTCCTTGTTGACTGCCGAAGGTGGGGGTGTCAGGCATCCCATGATTTTTGTATCGAAAATGTCCCGGTAGGCGACGGAATTTTCTTCTATCAGATTATGATCGTAAGCATAATCAAGCATTGCTGATAGAATCGGTTCCAGTTCCGGTGTGCTGCCGTCCGGTTTCCCTGCAGGAAATGCATCCTGGTTTCCCGGTAATTTAAACAGGTCAAATAACCGGTTTACGGTATATACAGTATCTTCCCGGGAAATAATTCCTGTTGCCAGTCCGTATTCGGTGAGCTTCTTTATCAGCGGATAAATCATTCCGGTCTCCTTTATTTGAGTTCTCCGGCACCGTTTCCGGTACCACATTCAAAAAATGTTGCTGCATATCCGATTTTATTTTTATAGGTTTCACCAACCTGACGGATAAATGTATCTACAATATCTTTGTGAATCAGTGCAATCGCACAGCCGCCGAATCCTGCCCCGGTTACCCGTGCTCCAAGACAACCGTCAATTTTAACTGCTGCTTCCTGCAGCGTATCCAATTCTATTCCAGTTGTTTCATATTCATCCCGGAGTGACTGGTGGGATTCGTTCATCAGTTGTCCTAATTTTTTTAAATCTCCGGACCGCATCGCATCGGCGGCTGCATATACCCGGGCATTCTCTGTAATACAATGATGAATCCTGCTGATAACCGGTTCCTGTGATACGCTTTTTAGCAGTTCAAATTGAGCTGCCGTCAGGGAACAGGGATTTGCTGCGGGAGATTCACCTCTGGCGGCAAGGGCTGCGTTAAGTTGTTCCAACCCTGTCCGGCATTCGGCAACCCGTTCGTTATACTTTGAATCACTCAGCTGCCGTTTTTTATTAGTATTCATAACGATAAAACGGTAATCGCCCAATTTTAACGGAATGTATTCATATTCCAGTGTTGCACAGTCCAGAAGAACTGCGGTGTCTTTCCGGCCTGTAGCGATTATAAATTGATCCATAATGCCGCACTGGACATTCATAAACCGGTGCTCTGTTTCCTGTCCGATTTTTGCATTTTCTACCGGAGTAATGCCGGCATTATACAAAGTGCTCATTGCTGCTGTAAAACAACATTCCAATGCAGAAGAAGATGAAACCCCGCCGCCGTCAGGAATACAGCTGAAAAACAGCGCATCAAATCCTGTGTCAAACCGGCATCCCCGGTCTTTCATTATGGTAATAATACCATTCAGGCAATTGCAATAGTCGTTTTCTTTTTTATAAGTGAATGTATCTGTAATATTGAATGAAAACCGGCCGGGGAATCGGATATCATCATAATTAATTCCTGTATCCTGCCGTTTCCGGATTGCCAGATAGATGTATTTATCAATAGCGGTGGGGAATACTTTTCCGCCGTTGTAATCTATGTGTTCTCCGATAATATTAATCCGTGCCGGAGCCGCAAAGAATACAATAGGTTCCGATGCTGTTCCGTACATCTGTTCAAAGCGGCGGGACAGTTCTTTTTTCAATGCTTCCGTATCTGTTGCGGCGTACTGTGTAAGCTGGCTGTAATCATTTGTCATATTTATCTCCTCTAATCTATGAAAATATAATTATAAGCTTGACATATTGTATTCAGGTGCACTTTCTGCAAAAAGAATATCTATTGGTATGTGTATTTTATCTGCCCGGCTTTGGGAAAGCAGCATGGAGCGGTAAATTTCATACACACTGGTATGCCCTTGATATTCCGGCCGCTGGGAAATGATACAATCGATGTTACCTTGGACAAGCCCTTGCTGGTTTTCCGTTTGGAGGTCGTATCCAATCAATGCCACCTGTTCTTTTTTTCCCGTATAGCTTAAATACTGTCCGAACATAAATGCTTCTGTATGGGTAACAAAAATACCGTTAATATCGGGGTGCAGGCAGAACAGTTCATCCATGAATTCAAACACCCCGTCGGTGGTCTCATATGGACATATCGAATCTATAACTCTGCAGTTTGTGTTATTCTCAAAATAAGACTGAAATCCGCGAGAACGTTCACGTAGATTGTAGGCTGTTGCATACATTCTGATGACTGCGAATGTTCCATTTCCCCTCAACAACTTCATGATATGCCCAGCAGTCTGACCGCCTTTGAAGGGATTTTGTGCAATAACAGATAATGGTGATGCAGACGGAAGGGGAGAATCAATAAAAATATAGGGAATACTCACTTCTACCAACAACCGTGCCGCATCATCTGGTGCGACTGGCGCTAAAATAAGCGCATCAACGGAATGCTGATTCAATAAATCTTTTCCTGCCTGATACAGAGAGCCAGGTTTCGTCCTGTCAAATGGTTTGTAGCTCCACAGTGCCCCGGCCACTTTCTGGAAGCGAAGCTCCTGGGTTGCTATGTAGCTTTATGGTG
>CALXOI010000157.1 GCA_944389965.1 uncultured Treponema sp. | reverse complement strand
AGGGATAAAACCGGGCATTCCGACAAATCAAAGATAAATCAAATTAGAGAAACCGTATTAAACTCTTGCAGAGAAAAGGCTCGATCTCCTCATGGATTTTTTTCTCTGAATGTTCCTACCGGAGGAGGAAAAACCTTGTCCTCGATGGCCTTTGCTTTGGAACATGCGATTTATCACAACAAGAAGAAAATTATAGTGGCTATTCCCTACACAAGCATTATAGAGCAAACAGCCAAGGTTTACAAATACGGTACAGATAATGATTTTGAAATCAAACAATGTATTAAAAACGGTCAGTTCCTTTTCGGAGAAGAAAATGTATTGGAACATCATTGCAACTACGATTTTGAAAAAGATAACGAATCCGAAACTTTGGTGAAGCAAAAACTGGCTACCGAAAATTGGGATTTTCCGATTATTATCACAACAAACGTTCAGTTATTTGAATCATTATTTAATGCGCATAATTCTTCCTGCCGAAAACTCCATAATTTGGTCGATTCCGTTATTATTTTGGATGAAGTACAGATGTTACCACCTGAATATTTAAAATCCATTCTTTCTGTCTTACGAGGACTTGTCAAATGCTTTGGTGTGACTGTTGTATTTTGTTCGGCAACACAACCGGCAATTGAAGGAAGAATCGGAAGCGATTTAAGTGCTTTTGAAGGAATTCCTCAAAAGATGATCACTCCGATTATCGATAAACCGGAAGAACTTTCCGCACAGCTGAATCGTGTTACTCTCAATACGGAACTGGCCAAAAGCAAATTGCCGGATTGGCAAACTCTAGCCGAAAAATTATGCGAACATGAACAGGTTTTATGTATTGTTCAAACCAGAAAAGATTGTAGGGAACTTTACAGTCTCATGCCGCCGGGAACAATACATCTCTCTGCATTAATGTGTGCGGAGGAACGGTCCCATGTGATTTCGCAAATCAAAGAAAAATTGCGCAACGGGGAATCGATTCGTGTTGTCAGTACGCAACTTGTCGAATGCGGCGTGGATATAGATTTCCCGGTTGTTTTCAGAGCTTTAGCCGGGATTGATTCTATTGCGCAATCTGCGGGACGATGTAACAGAGAAGGAAAACTTCAAAGGGGGACTGTTTTTATTTTTGATCCGCCAACGGACACTCCTCCCGGTATGATGAGGAAAAGTGCCGGTGTAACTAAAGATTTACTTGAAATTCATGATTATCAGCTTCAGCTTTTACCGGAATTGTATCGGGAGTATTTCACAAAATATTATAAAACTTTGAATCTGTTTGATAAACCGGAATTTGAAGAAACGATGCAAAAGGAAAGATATCAGATGAGATTTCAATTCAGAACACTTTCCGACAAATATCACTTAATTGACAACAGTTATCAGGGGACAGTCTATATCCGCTATATTTCGGAAAATCATGAAATTGATAATCTTCAATTGCTGGAATCTTTAAGAAAGCAGGAGGTCAGCAAAACATTATTTCGTAAATTAAGCCGTTTTTCCGTAAACATTCCTTTGAACGAAATCAGAGAGCTTTTAAAAGAAGGACGGTTGGAAGAACCTTTGGAAGGGGTTTTTGTTCAGGCAGTCGATGATGAGAATTTATATCAACCCGGATTGGGATTTTGTGCCGATTCGCTCAAATCATTAAGTACATATATATTTTAAAGATAAACCAAGGAGTAAACACATGAAAGAATATTTTGATAAAACCTTTTGTCTTGAGGTTTGGGGAGATTATGCCTGTTTTACCAGACCTGAAATGAAGGTGGAACGTGTCAGTTACGATGTCATAACCCCTTCTGCCGCCAGGGCTGTTTTTGAAGCCATTTTTTGGAAACCGGCTTTCTATTGGAAAATAAAAAAAATAGAAGTTTTAAATCCGATAAAATGGATTAACTTGCGCCGTAATGAAACAAGAGCTCTTGCTACCGATAACTCTGAGGGAATCTATATCGAAGACAAAAGACAGCAGAGAGCGGGTCTTTTCTTGAAAGATGTTAAATACCGTCTTTATGCCGATCTTGTATTTATTCCTCCCCAAAAACGGCAGGCAACACCGAATCCTTTGCCGGAATATCTTACAGATATTGAAGAAAAAAGCGAATTAACAGGGCGTAATGTACATTCGGAATACAAGGATGAAAATCCTGCAAAATATAACAGTATGTTTGAACGTCGAGCAAAAAAAGGGCAATGTTTTTTTCAACCCTATTTAGGATGTCGGGAATTCAGTTGTTTTTTCAGACTGGTTGATCCGGGAAAAGAGTCTGCACCCCCCATTAACGAAAGCCGTGATTTGGGTTTTATGTTGTATGATATGGATTACACAGACCCCAAAAATATCAAACCCGCTTTTTTTCGTGCTAAAATGGAAAACGGAGTTATTTATGTTCCGGACTGGAACAGTGAGGAGGTTCGTAAATGATTTTGCAAGCCTTATATGATTATGCGCAAAGAAAAGGAAATGAATTACCGGAAGAAGGTTTTGAGAATATTCCCATAAAATATCTTATTAAAATAAGAGAAGACGGGTCATTGGTTGATTTGATATCAACGGAAGGAGAAGATAAAAAAGCACATGTCTTTGAAAAAGTTCCTATGCGTGTCGCACGAAGCGGCAAGACACCGGTTCCGTCTTTATTATTAGATAATACGGAATATGTAATATCGGATAAACATAAAAGAGAGTCTTTTGTAAAACAGATAGAAACATTACCGGAGGAAATCAGAAAGTCAAAAGAAATTAATGCAATCATGTTGTTTTACCGGAATAATCATGAAAACGGAATTGATAAAATTTCAATTTGTGATTTATGGGAAAGATGTCAAAAAGAAAATGGTATCATTTCGTTTGTCTTACAGGGAAGCGATTCTATTGTTCCTCAACTTGAAATCATCAGAGAGTATCAAAGGAAAAAAACAGCAGAAAAGATCGAAGGAACCGGAGATCCGGAGAAAGAAATGGTAAAAGAAATTTGTCTGATTACAGGCAAAAAAGAGGTTATTTCCCGTTTGCATGCGGCAACATTTATTATAGGGGCAAAAAGCAATGCAAAACTTGTCAGTTTTCAAAAAAGCAGCGGGTATGACTCATACGGAAGGGAACAGTCATACAATGCTCCGGTATCTGTCAGAGCCGAATCTGCCTATACGAAAGCCTTGAATTATCTGACAAGATCCAAAGAAAACAAATTCCGGTTGGGAGATGACACTATTGTTTTTTGGGCTGAGAAGGCCGAAGCGGCTTCGTTTGAAAGTTCTTTTTCGGCTTTTTTTGCAACTGATTTTGATGATCCGGATCGTAATACACGAGAAGTTAAAAATCTTTTTTCGGCTCCTTATACCGCTAAACTTGAATCTGTCGATTCCGATTTTTATGTATTGGGATTGTCTCCCAATTCCGCCCGCATTTCGGTTCGTTTTTGGGAAACAGGTCAAGTTTCAAGATTTGCGGAAAGAATACGGCAACATTTTTCTGATTTTGAGATTATAAAAAGTCCGAATGAACCGGAATATCTTAATCTGTATCGGATTTTAACTTCAATTGCATTGGAAAGAAAAATTGAAAATATTGCACCCAATCTTGAAGGGAATATGATACAATCAATTCTAAAAGGAATTCCGTATCCGATAACTTTACAGCAGCAATGTATCAGACGTATTCGTGCAGAACAAAAAGTGACCAGAGAACGGGCTGCTATATTGAAAGCATATATTAATAGATTAAACAGATACAAAAACAATGACGAGGAGGTTTCTGTGGCTTTAGACAGAGCATG
>CALXOI010000156.1 GCA_944389965.1 uncultured Treponema sp. | reverse complement strand
GTTCTTCCATTATTTTATCCTTTATTTAGACATGTATACCAATTGCTTCCCGAATCGAATCGGTCAGTGTTTTTTTACCTTCAAGATGCCCTTGAAGTCCGGGAATTTCAACGATTAATGGATATGAGCCATTCATCTGCCATTCCAGCACTTCATTTTCGAGCATCTCGGTAATCTCTTCTGTTAAGATAAGGATTTTCGGGCGTCCGCCGACGACAGCACTACTGACAGAATTGCCGCTCTGACCGGTAACCCGGTTGAAGGCATCCAATGCTTCATCCCGGTTTACCGCAACACAGCCGTTAACCCCGACCAGTGCAAATGCCAGCACCAGCTCCCGTTCACCTATAACAAAATATTCCACAAAAATTCCATCCGCACAACTTACAGAATAATAATCAGCAGTGCTACAAGGAATCCCCACAAACAGATACCTTCAGCAAGACCGACAAAAGGCAAAGCTTTTCCTGAAAGTTCCGCATTTTCACTCATAGCACCCATAGCAGCGGCTCCAATTTTACCAACAGCCATACCACCGGCAATACAGGCCAATCCAACCGCCAGCCCGGCTGCAATGTACTTTGCAACAGAAGTACTGGATGCAGCAGCCGTTTCACCATCTGCTGCAAACACACCGGCAACTGCACAGCACATCAATACTACTGCTGCAATCAAAAATTTTCTGTTCATTTTCATACGTTACCTCACATCGTTTATTTTATTCAGCCGGAAAGGCTTTTGCACCGAACCGGATTACTTTTCTATTTATCAGTTTTATATGTAAAACGGAACGGATGGAATTCCCGTCCTGTTTCCGTAAAAAATTTGGAGAAGAATTCATAATACTGCAACCGGATAACCTGAATAGCAACAATCATTCCTTCCAAAACAAGAACAATCACATTTCCAATAACCGAAACGAGCAGTCCTCCTGCACCGCCTACCAGATCGGTCATAGTAAATATGATAAAACCAAGCACCGCATGAGCAAGCGCAAAGGCACCAACCCGGAGGAAACTGACAGAATTTGACAGATAACTGGAAACGACTTCCAGAATCTCCACCAGTCCTTCAATAATGCTGATACCAAAGCCGTTTTCAAATACCGGATGTTCACCGGCAACAAGGCGTTCCAGCGGTCCTGCCATAAAAACACCGAACAATGCAACCCCAATAACAACCCAGTCAATCCATACCGGTTGGATTTTGAAAACGATAATCCGCACCGCAAGAACCACTACATACCAGAAAAACAATGCCCCGCTCAGCCCTGTTTTACCGAACAATGCCTTTCCCGGCCGTTTCAAAGAGAACTGATTGGCAATATTGATAATCAAACCTATTGAATTGATAATGAACCCGACACCAAGGGTAAAAATAAAGAACATAAACAATTTATCAACCGCACCGGATTCCGGCATCAGATGAAGGATATGGTCTTTTGGAGTACCAAACACCCCGGAAAGGAACCGGCTGACAGGAACAAGAATTTCGCTGTTACCAAAAAATTCTCCGGTCAACACCCCCATAATGGTACTGCTGCAACCGATAGCTATAAAAATCGGACCGAATTTATTCCAGGCGGGGAACCATTTTATCACATTTGTCGTAAGCAAGATTCCTATCAGCAGGAAAACCAGTCCCTGACCGGCATCACCAAACATGATACCGAACAGCAGTGTAAAGAAAAAAGCAACAATCGGTGTCGGATCTATCGTTCCATACAAAGGTGAACCGTAACTGAAAATCATCCTCTCGAAACTGCCGACAAATTTACCATGCTGTAATTTTACCGGAACCTGTTCCCGTCCGTTACGGATAGCAGGAACTTCCGACGGCTGATATATCCTGATTGCGATCCGGCCTTCTGTTAAATCGTCCAGTTCCTTCATAATCTGGCGGGAATCAGGAACAGGTATCCAACCGGAAATACGGTATACGAGTTGGGTTGATTCCAGCCGGTCTTGAACCTGCTGTACCTGCATTCCGATAGAAAAACAACCTAACAGCCGGCGGATTCGTTCTGCATGGGTTTCCGCATAGTTTTTGCGTTCTTCAACGACAGCAGACAGTTGGGCGTCAGCTGTTTCTGTCTGTTTTTTTAAGCTTACAAGTACATCGTCAGGAATACCCTTAAAATCTTTTGCTATTTCCATTGGAATGAACCCATACCGTTTCAGTTCCGAATCCAATGCAAAACGGCCTTTTTTGGATGATGCTGCCAGAATACGGGATTTATCTTCTCCCAGAGGTACGATGACTGCCCTGCCCCCGACATTAAAAATTAAATCATCTACAACAGCCGGATCAATTTTCCCAATTCTCAGACTCAAAAAAGACAAATGATCAAGCTCTGCATACGGTACTTTTAAATTTGAAAACGCCAAGGCTTCGGAATACGTATCTTTCACCCGTTTTTCTGCTTCAGAAGCTTCCAGTTCCCGCCGGCGCAGATTTTCTACATTATCCAGAATATTACCGGCTTCGTCATAATCGGCATCAGACGGCAGTTTCGATTCAATACTATACGTATCTAAATCGGTAATACCAAGATAAGACCGGGCAAGTTGAAGTTTGTCAAATATATCTTTTGCAGGAGCAGCATTATTCCCTGAACTTTCTCCCAAATTGGATTGAAATTCAAAACAACCTTTTTTTCCCAGATACTCAATGACCCGGCTGATATCTTCCTTCAGTACCATTAATTCTATCAGCCTCATTTCTGTAGTCCGCGCCATAGTTCTCCTCTTATCTATGCTCCACCGGAATACCGGCAAAATCACGGGCTTGATCAGGAGTTACCGCCAGCCGCAAACCTTCTGCAGCAGTGCGGATACAATCAAGCTCATACTGTTTTATTTTGAACCACGTAAGCAATACCCCGGCAGTAAATGGATGCCGGTGGAATTCCTGCAATGCCATTTTATTTAACGCAGTTTTTGCAGACTGCTGCACCCAACGGGGATCTATTTCCCATACGACACCTTCTTCATGAGGATTTAAATATTCCGCATATTTCCAATGTTCCCAATCCATATATGTATCTACAGCAAAAGCAAATGTCTTCACTGCAGGCCCAGCAAGAGGATCATTTTTAATTTCCCGTTCAGTTTTCCAATCCTGAACTGTTGCCAGCAGCGGCAGCACGGATTCTTTATCCATACCATAATAAATACGGAGCCGAAGCGCCCAGATAATGTTATACATCACAAGTTCTTCCCGGAGCAAACGTTCTGCAACACTCCGGGATACAGATGGCAGCTGTTTCATACTGTGCCACAGGGTTCTGATATACTGCATATCAAGCCGGGAATCCAGCTCCTGTTGCCGGCTAAATTCGGGAATCGTATTATACCAAGAAATAGGAGAACCGGCAGTAATACCGGCTATATCGGGCCATTTTCGATAATTCAACATACTGTAACATCCAATGTCTGCAATATCAGGAATTTTTGCAACACGGCCGGATATTTTTGCAACGCTCAGGGAAGCGGCTATATCTTTGAGATTATCATAGTCATAAAAACGAAGTATATCGATGAGTATCGCATCAGGATGAGAATAATTCTGTAGCAGTGAAATATAATCCTGTAAAAAATTATGTTCCGCTTCCTGTTCTATTTTCTTTGCCAGCATTACTTCAGGCATCACCGGAACTTCTGTCTGAAAAACTAGCGTCCAAAGTTCCTGAAGAGAGGTTGCATCAAACAAACGGGTTGCCCGGGACCCGACAAAAGATTTTGCGAGCATCCCACTGGCTTTTGCATAAACAAATGCGTCTGCACTGGACCGGTCCATAGTCTGCCCACCGTCTACTATTCTGCAAACAGAAGACTATCCAACAACCGGTTAAAGGATTCAACATCTGTTTGTGTATTATCTACAGAAGACCGATAT
>CALXOI010000155.1 GCA_944389965.1 uncultured Treponema sp. | reverse complement strand
ATGATACAGAATCAAAGTAGCCATTTTTTTTTTTTTTTTTCTACAGCAGAATTTCTGTACAATGACACGGTAGCTTCTGCGGATGATTTGCAGCGTGAATTTGTTTCCGGAAGCCGTGGCGCGGTCGCTGTTGTTGATAACGGAAAAAAATATGCGTTAAGCTATACTCCATTAAAACAGATGGACTGGACGCTGGCACTGGTGATTGATTTTGATGTCATTCAATCCAGCAGGCTGCTGTATACCACCAGGGTAGAAAAGCTGTCATCCCTGCTGATGGTTGCGGTTGTTGTTATCTGTTTGTTTTTCTATGCAGTGCTTATTTTTATCATGAACCGCAGGACAGATATACTGCTCCGCAGCAAAGAAAAACTGGCCGATATCCTTATATCTGATTCCATGATGTCATACATGCTGTTGGATGAAAAAAATCTTGTATGCCGGTACGTCAGCCCCGGAACACACAATATTTTGGGAATTGACCCGGAAAAGTTTATCGGACAGCCGTTTGATACCTTCGCGTTGCAGGAATGCAGGGGGCAGGTTCCGTCACTGACTGATACGATGGAACACTGGGATAAAGGCAAAAGCATTGAAACAGAACGTTTCCGGTATCAAGATCCTTCAACCGGGCAGATAAAATTTCTTAAAGAACGGTGCCTGATGTCCGCCGGAGGGGAAGTGCTGGTAATCTTTATGGATGAAACGGCTGATATAAAACAAGAAGAAGCTTTAAAACATGCGGTTCTGGCTGCCCAGGCGGCAAATCATGCAAAAACGACATTTTTGAGCAGTATGTCCCATGACATCAGGACACCGATGAATGCGGTGATTGGTTTTGCTTCCCTGCTGGAACACGATGCGGAGAATCCAACAAAAGTCCGGGAATATGTCCGGAAAATCATGTTTTCAGGAAAACATTTACTCAGTCTGATAAATGACATTTTAGATATGAGTAAAATTGAAAGCGGCAAAATTACTTTGAATACGGCGGAATTCAAACTGGGCGGTATGCTGGAAGAAATCAATGTTATTCTGCTGCCTCAAGCGGCAGCAAAAAAACAACAGTTTGATATTAAGGTGACAAATGTCCAGCAGGATATTCTTGTCGGAGATGTGCTGAGAATAAAACAGATACTGTTAAATCTTCTGTCAAATGCCGTAAAATATACCGGTGATGGTGGAAAAATACAATTAGTGATAGAAGGAATTGCTTCCAACTCGCCCCATTATATTCATCTGAGGTTTAGGGTATCCGATACCGGAATCGGTATGACGCCGGAATTCATGAAAACTGTGTTTGAACCGTTTTCCCGGGAGGCTGCTGATATACAGGGAACCGGCCTTGGAATGGCTATTGTAAAGAATTTGGTTGATTTGATGGGCGGGACGGTGTCCGTCGAAAGTGAATTAGGCAAGGGGTCTTTGTTCACCGTAGATTTGGAATTCCGTATTCCGGAGAATGAACTGGATCTTGATTTTTGGAAAAAACACGGGATACATACTATCCTTATTGTTGATGACGAGCCTGATTTCTGCCTGAATATACAAAACCTTATGGCGGACGCAGGTGTGTCTGTTGTCTGCGCATATGACGGTGTCTCTGCTATAGAAGCAGTGAGTGCCGCCCACCAGCAGGGGGAATTGTTTGACCTGATCCTGCTGGACTGGAAAATGCCCGGTATGAATGGTGTTGAAACAGCAGAAGCAATCCGGTCAAAAACCGGACTTCATATTCCCATGCTGATTTTATCCGCATATGACTGGGATGAAATACAGGATGAAGCCCGTGCTGCCGGTATTGAATATTTTATGACAAAGCCCTTTTTTCTGTCGAATTTTCAACAGGCGGTATTGAATCTGACTGCCGGGCGGGAACTTCCGCCGCAGGTACCGGCTGCCCGGTCGGTTGCAGGAATGAAATTTCTGGTTGCAGAAGACAACGCATTAAATTCAGAAATAATATCCGAACTGCTGAAAATGGAGCAGGCGGAATGTGTTGTTGTTGAAAACGGACGGGAATGTGTTAAAACATTTGAGGCATCTGCGCCCGGTACTTTTGACGTTATTCTGATGGATATACAAATGCCGGTAATGAATGGATACGATGCAGCCCGGGCAGTCCGCAACAGTACCCATCCTGATTCCCGGAAAATTATCATCATAGCGATGACCGCAAATGCTTTTGATGAAGATATACAGAATGCTTTGGCATCAGGGATGAATGCCCATCTTTCAAAACCCGTGGATATTACTGTGCTGAAAACGACAGTACTGGATTTAACTGTATGATGGTTGCACTGTCGTATTGACAGTGTTTCTGCAAGGCTTTTATACTGGGCTCCATGGATGGTTGCAAAATCAATTTCCCGGATGAAATTCCTTTAACTCCGGAGGAACAGGAATATATTTCCAGCTCAGATTTACCGCTCTGTATTTCCCGACATATGCAGAAAGTTCTGGTGCGTTTATACCGGAATTTTTGTGTAACAGGTGACGACCGGGATTTTTTGGCGGTACGGCGGCAGCTGGTTCCATCTCCTGAAGAAAAAAAAGTGTATGATAATGAATTGTCAGATCCTCTGGGGGCACATTTATTCCAGAAAACGCCCCGTTTGATCCATCAATATAAGAACCGGGTTTTACTGTTGACAACCGCATCCTGTTTTTCATTTTGCAGACATTGTTTCCGCCGGTCATATGCAGCCCGGAAGCAGGGATGGATAACACAGCCGGAAATTCTTGAAGTCTGCCGGTATCTTGCGGAACACCAAGAGGTGCAGGAATGTTTGCTGTCAGGTGGAGATCCGCTGACGGCTTCAGATAGGCAACTTTTTGACCTCATCCGGCAGCTTCGGTCCGCTAGACCAGGGATTTTAATCCGCATCTGTACACGGGCTCCGGTCTTTCAGCCGGAGCGTATCACCCCGGCACTGCTGGATGCAGCAGCTGCTTGGAAACCACTGTGGTTCATTCCTCATATTAATCATCCTGCTGAAATATCAGATACTATGTCCCCGGAGTCGCTTAAAGCGTTGATGTGCATTACCGGATCAGGACTGCCGGTACAATCCCAGACAGTGTTATTACGAGGCGTGAATGACACGGTTCCGGTACTTGCCCGTTTATTCCATCAACTGGTATGTATCGGTATCAGACCTGGATACTTATTTCAAGGGGATTTAGTTCCCGGAACAATGCATTTGAGGGTTCCGGTCAGAGAAGGTGTCCGACTGTATGAACAGTTGCGGAAAGAATTATCAGGTTTGTCAATTCCTGTGTATGCAGTTGATTTACCTGGTGGCGGCGGTAAAATAAACCTGTTGCAGCTTGATCCGGAATTACTTGAAACAAAGATTGTAAAAACAGCGGACGGTTACCGGTTTATACGGCCTGATGGTTCGGCTTGGCACTATCCCGGTTAAAATATATCAGTTCTGTAAACAAAATCAGACAGTATATGTGTATGAAATATTATACATATACCAATATCCTATACGGATTCATCCTTTAGCTTTACAATTATTTATTTAGTTAATTTGTTATATGATAATGAATTAAAAATTTTATCTCTTGTATTCTCGTTTTTGGCATGTAACTTGCTATATATTTAGTAGATACAAGGGAGAACGTACAATGAAATACGAAGAAGAAAATATTTATACTCATTATGTTACCCAGATTCAGCAGTATCCTCTTTTGAGTGCAGCACAGGAAATTGAACTGTCTAAAAAAATACAACAGGGTGACGCCGGTTCCCGTATGAAACTTATCAATTCAAACTTAAGACTTGTAGTCAGTATTGCAAAAAAATATGCCAGTGAATCGGCTGGAATTATGGATTTGATTCAAGAAGGTAATCTGGGGTTGATTTGTGCTGCATCCCGGTATCAGCATTCTTTTAATGTCAGGTTTTCTACCTATGCAT
>CALXOI010000154.1 GCA_944389965.1 uncultured Treponema sp. | reverse complement strand
TATTTCAGTGACATACTTGAGGAAGAGAAGGAGAAGGCGGCTGCTGCCGGTGAAGAGCGTGGGCGCAGTGCAGGCATTGCAATCGGTGAAGAGCGTGGCCGCAGTGAAGGCATTGCAATCGGTGCGGAGCAGACAGCCCGGAATATGCTGGCCCGCGGTTATGACGCAGCCGAAGTGGCGGAGATTACCGGTCTTTCCCCGGAACGGGTGCGGGAGTTGGAAGAAGCCGGGGACTGAAAAATATTCCAGAAATCTGACAGTTTGTTAGGTGCAAAGCCAGGAGTTGTTTTTTCTGGACAATAATAGTTTTCCCGTATAAAATATTCATATTCAAAATGGTTTGCAGATTAAGGGAGTTTTTTGGTAAGAGCGTTTTATGGAATATTATTGTATTATGGTAAAAACAGGGGAAGAAACAGCTTTCAAGGAAAAAGCTCAGGATGCGTTTCTTGGATATTATCCGGATACTGAGTTTTTTTTCTTTCAACGGAGATTGAGGACAAATAAAGGCAAATATTTTGATGCCCCTCTTTTTCCGGGATACCTCTTCTTCCGGATTGAAAAACTGTCAGATGATTTTATATTGTTGTTGAAATCTTTAAAATCTTTTTACCGTATTTTGATAGATAATACCCAGCCGGTTCAGATTCAGGGAAAAGCGCTGGATGAGCTGAAACTGTTCATCAGGAACGGTGAGCACTGGGGTGTTTCAAAAGTGCAGTTCCTTCCGGGGAAAAAGGTGCGTGCAATATCAGGTCCGCTGGTGGGGCTTGAAGGAAATATTTATATGGTAAATAAGAAAAAAAAACATATTACGGTTATTTCTTCCCTAAGTCCGGACGGCAAACGGTTTGACCTGCTGTATGAAGATGCTGAGTTGATGGAAGAATATTCCGGCCGGAATGTTTGATTTTTGAACACCTTGACAGTTGACCGGTTGTACTATATGATAAAGCCATCAGCTGTAACTGTTTACGAGGGGCGATGTTGGCCCATAAATAAGTACTGCGTCCGCTATCTCCGGTGTAGCAGGGAGAGTTTCTGCGCCGTTATGGGATTTGTTTGCAAAAAACATGTCGCCAGAAAGGGAGAAAGTGGATATTCTGCAGCAAACAGTATGCATTGAATTATAACAAAAAGAATGATGGGAATAACTGACTCGTCCCGGTACGTTATTCAGCACGGAAAATACAGTACCTGCAGTGCTGAAATCGAATTTTTAGAAATTCTCAATGTTATTGTAGCAGAACATCCTGATGTATCCCAACGGGAAATTTCCCGGAGGACGGGTATTTCTTTAGGAATTGTAAACGGGCTGTTGAACCGTTGTGCAGACCGGGGTTGGATTGCATTAAAAAATATCAATAAACGTAAACTTGCATATATTGTTACTCCCGAAGGAATGAATGAACTGTTTGTGCGGAGCATCAGTTTTATGCGCCGCAACTTTGCACAGTTACGGGTGTACAGCGAAAACATCGACAGAAATATTGAGAAAGCCCGTAGCCGGGGAAAAGCAGAAGTCCTGCTTGTGGGGAACAGTGAACTACAGCTGTTTATTGAACAGTCGTGTAAAAAACACGGTATGGCGTTCAGCAAGACAGAGGTTCTCTATCCCGGTGTATCTGACTGCAACCGGTATGTGATTCTGGGTGATACGGTGGAAAGCCGTACTAAAGATGCAGTAAGTGTATTCGATATTGCCGGTTGTGTACAGGAAACATAATGCGTCCCCGGCAGTCAGATCCGGCAGCCGGGGGAGGCAGCCGCCTGCACAAGCGGTGAAGTGCTGTTGAGGCGCGGCGGGGAAAAGGATAAAGCAGTATGGCAAAAGGCAGAGCCCGGCATTCCTCCGGGTTCAGTTTGTTCCGCCGTCAGGGGAAAGCGGAGGATCGTTGTTTTTACCTCCGGGACTTTGTGGAAGCCGTGCAGCGTGCTGTGGCGGAAGCATCGGAAGCAGCCGCAGGCGGAGAACAGCTAGCCGGGCGGTGGTTCACAACAGAGCCTTCAGGCGGAAACCTTGTGCCGCGCACGGTGGATATTTCCGTACCCGGTGAAAACGGCGGGGGCAGCCGCACCGTCAGCGTGCCCGTGGCGGCATTTTTCCCGCTCCGGACAGCCGTCATAGAAAGCGTCACGGTGAGCGCGGATTTAAATCTGTACATGGAAGACGGTTCCGTGCTCGCCTCATTTCCGGACGGGAAAAAAACAGGATGTGCGTGCGGCCGTGTGGAAATCACGGTAAAACCGGGGAGCCTTCCGGAAGTTTCCGGGGAAATTGCAGAAGGCGGGGATTCCTTCCGGGTGCCGTCAGGCGGACAAACAGGCGGGTGATTTATGGGTTCAAAGGATTCCGGCGGCGGGCGCCAGACAATCAGTGACATAATCCGGGGAATGCAGTACGCGGTCAACACGGCACAGGATATGCTGCAGCGGCACCAGGTGGAGCAGCTGGAACGGTATTTCAATGCCGAAACCGGGGAACCGCTCATGAGGTACGTTAAAATGCCTGACGGTAAAACGGTGTATGTGCCGCTGGCAACGCTGGTGCCTCCGGGGATGCTGGCGATAGATGAGCTTGAAATGGATTTTTCCGTGAAGGTTGCTTCGACGGAGGTAAAGCGGAACGGAGAAGATGCCGGCGGGGAACGCAGCAGCCTGAACGTGTTTTTCAGCGGGACGGGAGACGGCGGGGATGCCGGTGCGATAAAAATCAGGATGAAATTCAAGGCGGTGGAAGAGCCGGAATCGGCTGCCCGGATACGGGAAATGCTGTGCGCTTCCATCCTGTAAGCCGGCTGCTGCAAAAGGAACGGATGTACATCCCATGCCGGCATTGTGGATAATCACACCATTTTCCGAAAATAACTGTGATTCTGCAATCACAAATATGGTGAGCTGTTATGCAGATTACTCCCATGTCCGCGTGTCAGGAGGTGGGGCCGTTCCTTTGAATGAAGGTTCATACAATTTAAAATGCCATTTCGGGTTTCCGCCGGGAACACTGTGCGGTGCCGGGGATGCGGTTATCATAGTGGCCCACGGTGCGGAATCAGGTTCCGCTTTGTATTCGGCAAGCTGCGGGGGAACGTCAAAAACACAGGCTGGTTTATTCAATGATCTGCGCGGTTTCCGTGCAAAAAGGGCACGCAGGTTTTCTTTTCGGTTTGTTTCAGTGCCGTCGGAGGGCATTGTGCCGCAAAATGGAAAACAGAAAATCCCGGTCAGGATGTGTACGGATGCCTTGGCATCCTGTGCAATCCAATAACCGTCACGGGATGTGGAACCGTGCGGAACATGGCGTCTTTTACCAGACTCCACTAGACTGTAAATATACATTACCGGATTATAATCCGGTGATTTGTGGCACAGGAGGACAATATGGCTGATGAAAACGGAGGGAATGTAGTAAGCAAATTCAGGGGGCTTCCCATGAAGGATTTGATAGCAGCCCCGCTGAAGGCGGCCTGTGATGCCCAGGTTGATTTGGCGGACGCCGCCTATGAATACATGATGAAAACCGGGTTCAATGATCCGGAGGGGAAAGAGACAAAGCTGGTGAAGTTCAACCTGGAGCGGCCGGTGGAAACCCCCGAAGGGATTACGAACACGAAGATTGAAGTGCAGGCGCCGTTTCTGGGGCTTGTGCCCGTGCCGTCATTGCTGATAGAGGATGTGGATGTGACATTCCAGATGGAAGTGACGTCTGCGGAAAACGAAAAGAATACGACGAACGCCGAAGTATCCACGAACGCGGAATTCAAGAAGTGGTGGAGCCCCGTGTCGGTGAGCGTACAGGGCAAGGTGACTACGAGCCGGGAGAACACCCGCAGCACCAACCAGACGGCGAAGTACCAGGTGCACGTGTCGGCACGGCAGCAACAGCCCACGGAAGGTCTGAGCCGGCTGATGGATATAATGGCAAGCTGCACGGCACCGCTTTCCGTTACCGGCGGAAAGTAGGGGAACCAGCGGT
>CALXOI010000153.1 GCA_944389965.1 uncultured Treponema sp. | reverse complement strand
ATCCATTTTGCATACAAAGTAAATGATTCTGTAACTTCCTGAGTAAAATCGTATTCCGTGATCAATTCTTCATCCGTAAACCAGCCGGCAAAAGTGTAATACGTTTTTACTGGATTATCAGGTTTTGTTGCTTTATTCGAGTAAATCACTTTCTGGTATGACACACCTGACCCACCAGTACTATCAAACGTAACGATATAAACGCTGGTACTTTGAATTTTACCTTTTGGCGCCGTACCGGACTTAACCTTCACTATTCCTTTGAAAGTTTCAACAGAATGCAAACAATTTTTTGCCGCATTATAAAAACTGTTGGAATCGCTCCCACTCATAATTCTGCTCACCAAGTCTGCGGCACTGCCAATATTCAATATAACCAAATTTGCACTTATATCCCTGTTTGCAACCATATCTGCCGCAAGTTTTACCCGTGCACAATGGTCCGCAACTTCGCCCGCAGCGGCTGTCGTAGCTTCCGTCAAATCCATTACGGTCTCAACATATCCCATTGTTTTTGTAATACCATCAACTACGTCAGAAATCGAACTGAATAAGCCCTGTGCCTGTTTTGTGTTATCCTCTACACCGATCATTTCCAGAGTGTAATTGTAAGTCTTTGGTTTTGATTTATCCCGGCGGATTTTCAGATCTTTAATAAAAACTCTCCAGTAATTCCGGCTGGCCACCCCGGATGCTATTTGCAATACGCTCATCTTTGAAAGATCATACAAATAAACTTTCCGTTCACCCGTTATGGAGGTTGAATTGTTGCGGAAAAATCCCGCCGTTACTTCTCCATCACCCCATTTTTTTATAATTCTTTGCAACTCAAATATTTCTTTCGTACCCGTCAAATATTGCGGAGCGTTCGTCTTTCCTTTGTATATAAACTTTTTTTCCTCATTGACAGTTGTACCGGTTAACGTAATCCGGTAACTGTCATTACCGTAATCATCGAACACAGAACCGCCAAACGTTTTTGTCTCTGACACCCTTTGGGAAAACTGGAATTCTTCACTTTCCGGGGGAACGGAAAAAGTAAAACATTCCTTGATGACATCGTTTTCAAGAAATTCAAGCATATAGGCTTTCCGCCACTGCATAATACTTATTGAACCCATTACCATCTCCCCGCTAAGACATCGTACCGGTACCAATACTACCGGAAAGTACCGTCTGTCCCTGAGTTGTGATAACACCTGAAGTAAGGTATGCTGTTATTACAGTTGCCGCTTGCCCGGCAAAATACTCATCTCCCCCTTCCGTCATGTGTGCCATGGCATTAAAAGCTGCCAAAAAACCAGTTTGAAGCGTTGCACTGACACCGGTAAAAATACCTCCCGCAGTTCCGGATAATGGAGCAGGCGTACCGCTGGGAGACACAACAGTTCCAATGACCGTAGTATTAACCTGTCCAGCCACCATCATGGAATCAATCCCCAACGCCAGCTGTACTGCAAAAAAAGAATCACCTCCTGAGCTCATTTTTGACATTGTTTTGCAGGCCGCATAAATAATATTCTCGCAGACAGAAGAATCAACACTTATTGCTCCGTTTCCCGAACCGGTAAAAACTCCGGTTGGGACCGTACCAGCATCCGCTGTCATGACATTTCCAGATTTAACGTATTCCGCAATTTTGGCACTAACCTGTTTGGCAAAATACGAATCGTCACCGTCTTGCATATTTCTGAAAACAGAGAGAAGGTTATTTTTCAGCGTATTCTGGTTCAAACTCATTTAAAAACCTTCCCCCATTTTGTTTTTAGAGCTACGATTTTTGCAACAAAAGAAGGCATCCACATATGACTTGCCGGACTTCCGTATGTCACCGGTGCAGAATCTGATAACGCATCAAGTAAATCACTTATCATCGCTCCCAAGGTTGCGACACTGTTCCCAAGCTCAAGAGTGCCCGCCTGGGAAGATTTCAGGGATACATTTCCCGCTGTTTCATATGTATATGCTTCTTTATCCTTCAACGTGATTTTTTTGTCTCTTTCTATGTTCACGCCGTTATCTTTGTCACAGGTAACCACTGTGCCGTGGACAGTAAGGATTATTTTCTCGTTCCCGTCTTCTTCTTGGTCGATGTTCAAGATAATGGTAGGTTCAGAATCGGTTTTATTCTCAATATATTTTGTTCCGGTCCGGTAGTCGGTTGTACAATGCCATCCGCTGTTTTCAACTTTTTCATGGGTATTGGCTGCATCTTCCCCTTCAACTTTAAAATCACCATGCACAGCCTCTTGCCTGGTGTAACCGGAGCAAAGCACAAATGCGCTCGAATACTCACCGTTCGGCATACAGCAGAAAACATAGCTGTCCACCGGTGGCAAATGCCGTTCTCCGGTGAGATGCTTTCCTGCCTGTACTGTCACCCATTCCATCGATGCAACCTTAACCCCGGAGAATTCAATCCCGAGATTGTTCCTGACGTGTACCGTGCAGCTTTCCGGGTGTACTTCGGTTACAACGCCCCAAAAACCAAACTGTCTGTCATAAGGGGAAGAATTTCCAAAACTATCCCGGCGGGGAGCCTTCTGTTGTTTATACAACGCAATATTCATCTATATTTACCTTTAATTCACTGTTCTGAAAATCAACCTCATAAGATCGGTTATATTTTCGATTTTACCTTTGAACTGCCCGCCCGAGTATTTTCCGCCTCTGCTGACACTCAAATTAATGCTTCCGCCGCTGCCATAACTCCAGTTATGGGTAACGCCCTCGACATAAAATTCCCCGGACAAAAAACCTATTATTTCCCCCGGTTGAACCCTGTTTATTTCATTATTGAAAACCATGGACAAGGTAACCGACCCTTTAACCATCTCCGGCAGGTTTTCGTACCATTCCTTGAGGTTACGGCTCATTTGTTCCATTCCTGGCACAGTCTCACTGTCGTTTTCTCCGTCTCTTACCCCATACCCGATAAAGTGGGCGGTCATAGGTCTATAGCCGTAAATCTTGAATTTTTCGCTGTCTTTAAGCACACTGTCAACGCCGGAACTTTCCATCGTACTTATAATGAGTGATTTCTGCTCATCAATCGGATAGCCGTTAAGATAGGCGTAAAAAGCTGTGTATACCTCTTCATCTGATTCAGTCAGATCAAAGCTTTGCAGGATTTCAGGTGTTATCTCTTTCTTTTTATCTGATAATTTGCTCCAGTTATCCGGAGAAAACGGAACAAGACGTATTTTGATTCTCATCTTGCCGTCTGATCCCACATATGCGAACTTTTCGTACACCGGAGCCGGAATAATGCCATCAATGAGACTGAAAAAATCCTGCGTTGTCTGTCCATTAAAAACACATCCCAGCGGATAATGGAAGGTTGAATCGTCAACATCAAAAAGAACGTCAACACCGCCGGTAAAACGGTCTATGTATTCCTTGATTTTTGGCGTTCCCAATTGCTGGGAAATCTCATAAAAACAGTCCCAAATTTTTTTCACGATGTTTTTTACAGATTCCCCTGCTTTACCGTCTATTGTGAGCTTGTTAATCAAAGCAGCCTGGGTTTTTAATTGTTTCGTCATGGCGCAGGCCGTCACATCGAGGTTGATGTAAAACTGGCTTACAAGTCCGGTAATTGCGGTACCGCTTATTGAAATACGCCTGTTGCCGCCACTGTCATGAGCTTGAGCAACATATTTTTTACTTCTGATTATACCGGTAAAAGCCGGCTTGTCTGCACTTGTCCCGTCACCCTCGTAAATTTCAACGATTTGCAGCTTCTTCAAGTCGTCAAAAAGAGAAAACGTCCTGCCTGTCTTGTCCCGGTAATCAGGAAAGAACGTGGCTGAAAAACTACCGGAAATATTGTTTATGGACAGGGTAAAAGAAAAGGAAAGCAGGTTTGTATTCGCCCCCGCTGAAAATTCTAATTTTTCGCCGCTTTGGGACAAAGCTACAGCCCCGGAGTCAGGGTCTTTAATAACTAGTTTTGGATATGGTCTTTGATAAATAATTCTCCTGGTATCCATTTTGCACCCCTAAACAAAAAAGCAGCCAAAACACCGGCTTTTATCGTGTTTTCAGCTGCCTTTCTCAAAGTGCAAACCTATTCTTAATTGCGATTTTCTTACTATCTGTTTCTCACATATTACACTTAAAATATTTTACAGTCAATTATATAGTATTAGGTATGTGGAATATAATATCCTTTTATTTTGCAAAATAAAAGGATATTATATTCCACATACCTAATACT
>CALXOI010000152.1 GCA_944389965.1 uncultured Treponema sp. | reverse complement strand
CCGGCGGACAGTCCCCTGGCTTCCAAAGAATCTGTTACCCCGGAAGATTTAATCGGTCAGAATATCCTTCTTTCCAAGCGAGCCGAAGCCCTAGGTTTTGCCCGGTGGGCAGGGGAATGTTTTGCCAAATACACTATTCCCGTTACCTATAACCTTGCCTACAACGCCGCCCTTTTGGTAAGCCAGGGAGCAGGCATTGCCCAGACCATCGAGGGCGCCGTTTCCCTTTACCGGAACCCGGACATTCTTTTTAAACCCTTTTACCCGCCCCTTGAAATCACCAGCTGCATGGTCTGGAAAAAGAACCAGCCCCAACCTCCTGCAACTGCCAGCTTTATCGCCTATGTGAAACAGCAGCTTACCGGCGGATCCCCAGAGTAAGAAAATGAAGCTTAATTCCCCGGAACCGGTTTCACTGGTACTGCCCTTTCCAAACTCCCGCTGATATATAATCGATTTCTTGTACTATTTTTGCTTATTCATTGAATGATTTATATCATTTATAACAAAAACATTGAAAAACTTCTGGTTTTATTATACGATGATTTTCAGTATTTTTGTGAAGTTGCGTGGTGACTATAGCTGTAACATAACACAAATTATTTCGTAAAATGTATAATAAGGAGATTTCCAACACACATTTCGCTCAATAGCTGGATATCAGATTAAATATTGTCACAAGAATAAAGCGTAACGAATATATCAAGGGAAACCATTGAAAAAATCTGCCATGCATTACATTATGGTGTTGATAATATTCTGGAATCTTTAATTCATAACGAAAGACATAACAAATGATATGGTAGATTCGACACAAACAAAAAATAAAAGAGGTAAAACAATGAATGTAATCAGTTTATTTAGTGGCTGTGGCGGTCTAGATTTGGGCTTTGAACGAGCTGGATTTAATATTCCTGTTGCAAATGAATTTGACCCCACTATTTTTGAAACTTTCAAAGCAAATCATCCCAAAACACATCTTGTTGAAGGTGATGTAAGACAGATTACCAGGAATGATATTGTACCTTTTATCACAGGAGAAGTTGATGGTATTATTGGAGGACCTCCGTGCCAATCTTGGTCTGAAGCAGGTTCTTTAAGAGGAATTGAAGATGAAAGAGGTCAACTCTTTTATGATTATATCAGAATTTTGAAAGAATTCAGACCTAAATTTTTTCTAGCTGAAAATGTTAGTGGTATGCTTGCTAACAGACACAATGAAGCAGTGCAAAATATTATCAATTTGTTTGCAGAAGCTGGATATGATGTTACGCTAACAATGGTCAATGCAAAGGACTATGGTGTAGCAGAGGAACGTAAGAGAGTTTTTTATATTGGATTCAGGAAAGATTTAGGTATTGATTTTGTATTCCCAAAAGGTTCGACTGTGGATGATGATAAGAAAATTACATTAAGAGATATTATTTGGGATTTGCAAAAAACGGCTGTTCCTGCCGGTCCTAAAAATCGTTATAACCCTAAAGCAATAAACAACAACGAATACTTTACAGGTGCATTTTCTCCTATCTTTATGAGTCGTAACAGAGTAAAGAGCTGGGATGAACAAGCATTTACTGTTCAAGCATCTGGTCGTCAATGCCAATTACATCCACAGGCACCAAAAATGGAAAAACATGGAAAGAATGATTGTCGTTTTGTTAAGGGAAGTGAACATCTTTATCGGCGTATGACAATCAGAGAAGTTGCCAGAATACAGGGGTTCCCTGATGATTTTAAATTTATTTATAGGGAAACAAACAATGCTTACAAGATGATTGGGAATGCCGTACCCGTTAATCTCGCATATGAAATTGCAATTGCAATTAAAATGTTTTTACAGGGAGATGGTGACAAAGTCATTGGAATTGATATCAATAAAAAAGGAAATGTTAAAAAGAAATGAGTACAAATAGTAATGATCAAGGTCGTGCATACGAATATGCTTGGATAAGCAGCTTGTATAAAACATTATCGGCAATAAGAAAAACAAGAATTGTAGACAATTCCAGCTTAGAGGCAAATAAGCGAGCATGGAATGTCATGGATGACGATATGCAAGCGTTGTTTGAGATTTCAGCTAATGCTGCTGTTGATACAATTCTTGAACTTGAACCTCTCATGAGTGAGAATGATGGAAATGAGCTTCTTCTTGAATTTCAGAAAGATGGAGCTGGTATTCAAGGTGATGTCCGTGACATTGTTATAAAACGCAATAATATTAAATGGGAAATCGGCTTGAGCATCAAACATAATCATGAAGCCATTAAACATAGTCGTCTTAGTCACAAATTAGATTTTGGAGAAGAATGGTTTGGAATTCCCTGTACTGTAAACTATTGGGTAGATGTAAATCCCATTTTCGACAGGCTCAAGGAAGAAAAAACAAAAGGCAAAAACTGGTCTGATATTTCTGATAAAGAGGGTTCTGTTTACATTCCTTTACTCAAAGCTTTTATGGATGAAATAAATCGTTCATACAAAGCAGATGAATCTATACCAAGGAAAATAGTTGAATATCTTGTTGGAACAAGCGATTACTACAAAATTGTTAGTCATGATAATAAGCGAATGACATTAATTCACACCTTTAATATGCATAATACATTAAATAAACCAAGCAAAATTAAAGTGTCTGCAATTAACGTTCCTATCGTGGAACTTCCTACAGAGCTTATAGCAATCAAATTCAAAAAAGGAAGTAACAATACTGTTGAAATGTATTTAAATAATGGGTGGCAATTGAGCTTTCGTATTCATAATGCAAGTACCAAAGTTGAGCCTAGCTTAAAATTTGATGTACAGTTTATTGGAATACCTGTTTCCATTCTTAGTATCGAATGCAAGTGGAAATAAAACATTATTTAGTCCAAAACAATTAGTCGTAAAATGTTAGTTGTTTTTGTTTTGCTAGTATCTCAAAAGACGTTTTCCTTAAATAAACAAAAACACAACAATTGACTATAGAAAATACTGTCTAGAAAAGCTAATTATCGTCCTTTCCCAATAAACACACCCGTCTTTACCATACCTAAAACGCATTATAATCAATGCAAAATAAGTATTAGACATATTACAATCCCGGCTGTATCTTATTGATAACAACACAAGAGGTTTTATATGAAATACTCAAAAAACTTGTTTTTGCTTTCTTCCCTTTTTGCTCTTTCCACCGGCGTTTGGGCAGAAGGGGAAAAGATTCTGGTGGCTTATTTTTCCTGGTCATCTTCCCACAACACCCGGACAATGGCTGAATACATTGCAGAAGAAACCGGCGGAAAACTCTTTGAGATAAAACCGGCTGTCCCCTACACTACAAGTTATAACCAAGTACTGGATGTTGCCCGGAAAGAACTGGCAGAAAAAGCCCGTCCGGCTCTGGCGGAAAATATTTCCCAAGAGGAAATGGCTTCTTACGACACGGTTTTTGTGGGATACCCCGTCTGGTGGTACGACGCCCCCATGATTATTTACTCTTTTCTGGAATCCCACGATTTTGCAGGAAAGAAAATCATTCCCTTTGCCACTTCCGGCGGAAGCGGTTTGAACGAAGAAGAGAAATTCCGCAGCCTTACCGGCACGGAGGTGGCGGAAGGTCTTTGCATCAGGAATATCCGTTCTTCCAATGCCCGGAAAGAAATCCAAAACTGGCTTTCCGAAGTGTTCAAGTAAACCGGAAGCAACCGGCGGACTGATTGCCTGATTTTCCCTCCGGGGAAAGCGGACAAAACCATCCGACCGGCAAAACCGGTCAAAAGCAGTACAAGAAAACCAAAGAAAGAAGAATATGAATGGAACAGATAAAACAGATAGAATAACAAAAACAGAACAGAAATTCCGGGAACTTTTCGGAGGCAAACCTGTGCAGGACGAAGGCACGGATCCTGAATTTATGAGGATTCTCCAGCGGTTCATTTTTGGTGAAGTCTGCTTCACCGGTTCCCTGGACAACCGGCTCCGGGAACTGGTTACTGTTACGGTGCTGACGGTAAACCAGACCATGCCCCAGCTTAAAGCCCATGTAGGGGCTTGTTTGAATGTGGGAGTCCCGCCTCTTGAAATCCGGGAAACAGTTTACCAGTGTGCCCCCTTTATCGGTTTTCCCAAAACCCTGAATGCCATTGCCGCCATGAACGAAGTCTTTACCCAAAAGGGTATTTCCCTGTCTTTGGAAAAGGCGGAAACCGTCACGGAAGAAACCCGGCTGGACAAAGGAAAAGAAATCCAGCACCGACTTTACGGC
>CALXOI010000151.1 GCA_944389965.1 uncultured Treponema sp. | reverse complement strand
AGAAATGTTTTCTTTTTCAGCCTTGTACGGGTTGTCCCCGTTGACAGCAGATATCCTGCCGGATATACTGAATGCAACAAAAGGGGAGTAGTTACTTCCACAGAATCAACAACCGGTTCGCTCTGAATCTGGTTCTGCGGCTCCTGTTTATTGGAGAAACAAGACCTTTTGCTTGAAATTCCACCGTAGTACGGGGACTCCAGGCAAAAGGTCTTTTTTTATATTCAATGTTACTGGTTATTGCCACAATGGAGGTTGTTATGGAACAGGTGTTGTCTTATTTTACCCAGGGATTTGCTGCGCTGAGCTGGCAGCAAGTCGTTATGTACGGTATCGGCGGCATACTGATATGGCTTGCGATTGCAAAGGAATATGAGCCGATGCTGCTGCTGCCTATCGGTTTTGGTGCGATTTTGGTTAATCTGCCGCTGGAAATTGTCTGGGAACACGACGGGGTCGCCGGAGCTCTTAAAATTCTGTTTGAAGCAGGAATCCTGACGGAACTGTTCCCGTTGCTGGTGTTCATTGCGGTGGGTGCAATGATTGATTTCCGTCCGCTGTTGCAGCGGCCGTGGATGCTTGTTTTTGGTATTGTTGCTCACAGTGGTATTTTTATCGCAGCTTTTATTGCCCATGCAATGGGATTTACGGTACAGGAAGCTGCAAGCATCGGCGTTATAGGTGCTGCTGACGGTCCTACATCCATTTTTGTCACTTCAAAATTTGCCCCCCATTTGATGGGGCCGGTTACCGTTGTCGCTTATTCGTACATGTCCCTGGTTCCTATCATTATGCCGCCCGTAATAAAACTGCTGACCACAAAAAAGGAGCGCAGTCTTCATGTTCCGGCAAAGGATACTGTCATTCCGAAATGGGTAGTTATCGTGTTTCCTGTCGTAGTGACGCTGGTTGTCAGTCTGATTGTGCCCATGGCAGCTCCGCTGATTGGTTTTTTAATGTTCGGTAATCTGGTGCGGGAATGCGGTGTTCTGGAAAAATTATCTAAGACTGCCCAGAATGAGCTGGGAAATCTGGTAACCCTGCTGTTGGGAATCAGTGTCGGTGCTTCCATGCGGGCGGCAAATTTCCTGCAGATTCAGACTCTGCTGATTATGCTGCTGGGATTGGTTGCCTTTATTGGTGATACTGCCTGCGGAGTGCTGTTTGCTAAATTCCTGAATTTGTTCCGCCGGAAGGAGCATAAATTGAACCCGATGCTGGGTGCCTGCGGTATTTCCGCCTTTCCCATGGCAAGCCGGGTAGTACAGAAAATGGCACTGGAAGAAGATAACCAGAATTTTCTGCTGATGCACGCTGTGAGCGCAAATGTGTCGGGACAGATAGGGTCTGTTATAATCGGCGGCATCATTCTGTCTGCGGTACCGTTCTTGGTATAACGGAACGAATCTGTTCCGGTGCTTGTATCCGGCTGCGGTACGGATTCCGGTTAGTGCACCGGATGACGCAATGTGTTTGCAACTTCTGGCGGTGCAGGGTTTTCTCTGCAGCTCTCCTGCCGGCACCGGTTTGCGGTATCCTCCTGCACCGGCGTTTCTGTGCCGGCGTCCGGCTGCGGTACGGTTGTATCTGTACGGGCACGTTTGCGTACCGGTAACCGATTCCGCTGTGCCCGGTGCAGGATAAGCGGCTGTTTTTAGCCGGACTGCACACCGGTATATCACAGTATGATACTTGCTGCCGGTTACAGAAATTATGCGCCTGCTTCTGACTTTTCCAAATCGCTGATAACAATCTGGGCTGTTTCCATTCCGTTGAATAAATTCCGGTTGATTTGGTACAGAATATCCACTGAATCCCCTGCTTTGAATTCCGTGCCAAGACGGTCAGCTGCATTCCAGAACAGGGCGGGCCATTTGTGTTTTCCTCCTGCCAGAGTAAGCTTCAGATGCTTCTTTTCCGTTTTGCCGATGATGTCAGCCGAAATGATTTTCATCCGTCGGCTGTAAAAGCTGAGCGGGGGGTTTTCTTCGCCATAAGGTTCAAATAAATCTGTAGTTTTCAGCAGATCCGGTGTCAGCCAGTTCAGTGGAATTTCCGCATCAACTTCCGGCGCTTCGTCTGCGGGTGCTTCCAGTTCAATTGTTCCCGCCAGTGTTTTCAGCCGTTCCTGCAATGCGGGAAGGTTTTCTTTTGGAAGACTGAATCCGGCTGCAAAATTATGTCCGCCGTGGTTGATGAATAAATCGCTGCACTGTGCCAGCAAACCGGTTATATCGTATCCCCGGGTGGAACGCATGGAACCGACAGCGGTTCCGTCTTCCAGCACCGTGGCGGCAATCGCCGGTACGTTAAACATTTTTACCAGGTTCGCTGCCAGAATTCCTGACACCCCCCGGTGAATACGGGCATCAATAACAACTACAAGTTTTCCGCCGTATTCACGGAAACTGTCGTAAGCCTGTTTTTCTGTGTAATTCCATGCGTCACTGCCCAGCTGCCGCCGGTTCTGGTTCAGTTGGATAATCTGTCCGGCAAGACGGTCACGTTCACCGGCGTCGTCCGATAAAAACAGCTGTACTGCCAGTTCCGGCTGTCCCAGCCTGCCTGCCGCATTCAGAACCGGTACCACGTTCCAGGAAATATCAGTGCTTCCCATCCGCCGCCCGGCAAGGTTAAGCCGGGCAAGCAGTTCCCGGAGTCCAGGTGTCGCATGACCGGTGTTTATGGAAGCCAGTCCCTGCCGTACCAGGATACGGTTTTCATTCCGCAGCGGCATGATGTCAGCCAACGCAGCCAGCATAACCAGCTGTAAATCTTCTTTAACGGCAGGTGTGCAGCTGTCGGTCTTTTTGTGAAGGTAAGTAATGAATATGTTCAGAAATGCATCCAGTTCCGATGCCGGCTGCTCATGATACCGCAAAATACGGGACATCTCCTTTACCCGCAACAGACTGACGTCCCGGACAAAAGATATAGCAGCACTGATTTCCGGACGGATATCCAGCAGATTGAATTCCACTCCTGTCCCGAATATCTTTTCCAGCTGCTTTTTCTGGAGCGGGGCATCCCAGACAATAATCTGCTGTCCCTGAAGGAACTGCGGCAGCCGTGTATTTTCTATGTGGACGAGCCCCGGTGTAATTGTTTCGGTGAGACGGGCCCGTTCCGTCATATTGATTACTTTGACGCATTCGATGGTATATGCTTCGTGCACCGGGCGCACATTCAGCAGGCATAGTTCCTGCTTGTATAAATCGTTCTGTGCAAAGCGCAGTGCGGTTACCAGTTTGTAGACAACGGCGCAACCGGAAATATCCCGGAACGGATAAATTGAACCGGGTATTTTTGGGTTGACAATAATTGGTGTTCCGGGCATGGTTTCCGGCGGATTGTGGTGGTCAGTAATAATCACATCAATTCCCAGTTCCGCCGCCCGGGCAATTTCATTGTTATTGGAAATACCGCAATCAACGGTGATAATCAATGTACCGTATTCCGCGGCGAATTCTTCCACAGCTTTTATGGACAGGCCGTATGCATCTTCACCGGTCGGAATCCTCCACTGGACATCAATTCCGATTTCTTTCAGATACCGGTACAATAAAGTTGTGCTGGTAATGCCGTCCACATCCCGGTCGCCGAAAATCAGTACTTTTTCGCCCTCGTCTTTTGCCGTTAAGATACGGTCTACCGCATCTTCCATCGACGGAAGCAGGAACGGACTATGCAGATACCGCAAATCCTGTTCCAGATAGTATTGAATGTCAACTCCGTGGACAATATCCCTGCGGGCAAATATGGAAGCAGTCAGCGGGTCACAGGCGTACCGGCTGCACAGTTCTTTGACCACTTCCTTTGAAATTACTTTTTTCTGACAAAGCATAATTACTGTATTTCCTTATAAATCAGCGGTTCCGGTTTTACCGGTTCTTCGGAACAGGTGACTGCCCGGGCCAACAGTGCCAGTGCCGGTTCAAAACAGGTGTCATCTTGTCCGTATAATTCCATAACCGGTTCACCGGTTTTGACAAATTCCCCCTGGGTTTTGTACAGAATAAAACCTGCGTCGGGACACACCGGGTCTGTTGTCTTGTTTCTGCCGACACCCAGATGGATTCCCGCAAGACCGATATGGTACGCATCAAGATTCAGGTATCCGTCGGCAGCCGCTGTCAGTGTCCGGTGGAAAGGACTGCGGCGGTGTCCTGCTTCTGCCATGAGGACGTCAGGATTACCGCCTTGATCGGCAACATTTTGCAAAAACAATTCCAGTGCTTTGCCGGAAGCTACTGCCCGGCGGCACTG
>CALXOI010000150.1 GCA_944389965.1 uncultured Treponema sp. | reverse complement strand
CTTTAAGCGGAGCGTCTTTGCGAGCGTGAGCGGTTTGGCGGAAGCGACCGTCTCGGCGGAGGGCTTTTTCCACATGGGAAGGCTGAGCATGAGGAGCGCGGTGATCGCGAACTGGATATAGGAGACGATGCGGTATCCCCCTTCCCAGCTCTGCGGGCCCGTGAGGCACGCGCCCATGATGAACGGGCTCACGATGGCGCCCACGCCCCAAAAACAGTGCAGCCAGTTCATATGGACGGCACTGTAGTGTTCTGCAACGAATTCGTTCAGTCCGGCGTCAACAGCTCCGGCTCCAAGTCCCAAGGGAACTGCAAGTATCAAAAACCATGTGAAAGATGGTGATATGGAAAAACCGGCCAGTGCTAATGCCGTCATACAGACACTGACCGTTGTAACAGTTCCTGTTTCAAACCGCCGGAGCAGTCTGCTGCTGAACAGACTTGATATAATTGTTCCGCCGGAAATAGTCATGGAAACAAATCCCGCATAACTAAGCGGCACGGAAAAATCCCGGTATATAACCGGCCATCCAGAGCCCAGCAACGAATCTGGCAGCCCAAGACTGATAAATGATAAGTAAATAATGCAAAGCAGGGTAATCACCGGCAAATCATAGCCGGAGGAGTATTATATGTCAAGTTCCGGATTTATTGTTTTGATGCAGATGGCAACCTGCCGTGCAGTCACGGCACCCGCACCCGCACCCTCCGGTTTGCCCTTTTTTCAAGCGGATGATTTTTTTGATAATAATCCATACCACAAGCGCCGCAATACTTATACCGATAACATAATTGATCATGGTAACCTCACTTATGGTTAACATAAGCTAACTTATTAAAAAAGTCAAGAGAAATGTCTGTTGCGGGTGGCTCCTTACGGGTTCAGTGTGAATGTGCCATATTCATCTTCAATAGTGGTTTTCATGCTTTCCATAGGTTTCCAGAGAACCGAAAGGGTAAAATAAGGACTGAAATCATATTTTTTTACGCCGTTTTCTGTAATTACCCGGGGGGTTATTTCAAATTCTGATGTTAATTTCCAGTCATGAAGGTCGTGGGTCAGTTTTACTGACAGGGATTCCAGTTTGAATCCGGAACTTTCCCTCAATGCCTGGTTGCCGAAAGCAAAGGAATTGCAGAAATCTTTGAATATATTTGTTTCTCCGGGAATTTCCAATTCTGAATCAATGTATTTTTGAATATACCGGTAAACAACCCGGTTCCGGGATGAAGCTGAAAAACTCACATCAAGGAATTCATTTACAGTAAAAGTGACTGACGGTGTAAATGTAAAATAACTGCTGGTGGGACGCATCATATCCATATAAAGCACCGTGTTCAGCGCCGGTTGCAAAGTAACGGTGTCATTCAGGAACCGGAATGTAAGTCCGGAACTGGTATTGTATTTCAGTTGGAGGGACACCGGTTGGAATTCTTTTTCAGTTTTTGTTTTCCATCCTACAGTACTGTCATAAGTGTATCCGTTTGTATACAGCATTGTGTAATTCAAGGAAGCGTTGTAGCCGGAAATACCGGCACTGAAAGATGTGGTATGTTGTTCTTCAAGGTTATATTCATAGGACTGGGTGAGCTTGAGTTTATTAGAAAAGATGCTGATGTTTGCCGATTGCTTCAAGGGCATCAGTTCCCAATCAGGGTTTGTAGAGCTGGTTTGTTTGATACCGGTACTGGTGGATACATTGATAAAGGGAAACCCGAGGGTCAGTGTGCCGCTGTATGAATCTACCCGGGGTGGAAGGTTCGTGGTTAGTACCAGTCGCTGGTAAAAATCACCTTCTTCCGCAGAAAAGGTAAAATTCAGTGTATGGGTTGAAAAGGTGTCTTCATTCCATTCAGGAAACAGATATTCCCATTCAGGTTTTTCAACCGTCCCGATAAAAGACGTTCTGATAAGTTTTATGCCGGTATTCCAGGACAGGCTGGTGTTTTTAAATATAGGATTGTATACAAAAGGTTTTAGTGACAGTGCATTGCTGTTACTAAAATCGAGTTTTTGGGCAGTATAGTCGTTTTTGATAGCAGTATTTCTGCTGGATTCATCATTATATATGGGATGCCGCTGGATTACCGGCGAAAAGGAGAGGCTGTTGGTAAGCGAAATGAACGAATTCCTCCAGCCCAAAGTACTTGTCAAATCAACCGGTGATTTGAATACATAGAAGGTTGACTTCAGTTCGTCCCATGCAAAATCTGTTCTGCGGGCAGGGGAATTGTAGGCGATTTCGGTAGACAGCGACGGATTGATGTTGTAGGTAAGACTATAGGTTAGCCCGCCGATATTTTGCAGGGACGGATCCGCTACCGGCAGCAGGGGAATAACCATCATATCGGAAAACGGTACATCTTCTGGAACGGCGGTATTACCGGTAATATTTGCGTTTTCTGCCTCACGGGTACCGGTTTCTGTGGCGGTCTGCTGGCTGGAACTGGCAGCCTGTTCTGTCGTTTCCCCGTCTTCTGTGGCTGCTGCTGTATCCGGTACGGACTGGGAACCGGTGGAATCTGCCGGATCAGGGGCTGTACCGGAACCGGTATTTGTTCCGGGCTCAGCACCGGCGAATTGCGGGTTGTTAGATACCGTTGTTCCTGTGGTACCTCCAAATTCTTCCGGTAGCTGTAGCCCGCTGACTGCAGTACCAGAGTTTGTTTTTGTGGACGTGGTTTTCGGATATGAGAATAAGGTTCCGCTGATACGCATGGAGAGTGCAAAAGGTTTTATCTGGGACGGATAAAAGAACCGGCGGGAGGGACTGATGTTGTATTCCGCCGGTAGCAGACCGTCTGTATCTGTTTTTGCAGAAAAAAGTACTGATGCGGAAGGGCTGACGGTGAGTGTCTGGATATATGGTGCCAGTGCTGGAATTTTTGGGGTATAGGAACCGGAGAGAGACCAGGTAAAAGAAGAAATTTCACCGGTAGAAGATGAATCGTCAGTATCATCTTCTTCTGTTCCGTCCAATAGGTAATCAATCCAGTCCATGGATTCTTTCCGGTCAGTGATAAAATCACTGTCAAAAAAGGCATCGGTGTATACCGGTATTGACAGATTCAACGTAAAAGGAGATTTTACCGATAGCTTCAGGTTTGTTTTCAACCGGAAAGGCAATTCAATCCCCATAAAAGATGTTTTATTATAGTGGACTTGACCATCAGATCCGTACGGACTGTATACTGCTTGGGAACCGGAACTGATTGGAAACAATGTTCTGCTAAATCCCAGATATGCTGCAAAGCTGAATTCCGTAACAGCGGAAGATTCCGGTTTGAAAACCCCGTCTATTCCTAGAAGTCCTCCCAGATTCGTATAATAATCACCAATCAGCTTCAGTGTATTCGGATATGTGGCTGTATCTGCTTCATCCAGATTCCGTAAAACAAGTCCTTGCAGCTGCTGTTTTTTTTGTTCAGATGAATTTAAAAAATTAAACAGGGAACTGCTGTTTTCAGCATTATCTTTATTCTGCTGCTTCCGGCCAATCAGGTATGTCGTTGTCTGAATCGTATATCCTTTCCGGGAATGGTATCCGAATACCGGGTTGAATACCAGTTCATCTTTCGGATAGTAAAAAAACGGAAAATACATAACCGGTATGTGTCCGATGTATAACAGGGCATTTGCAAAGGCGAATTCGTTGCCGGGCAGCAGCCAGATACGGGTTGCCTTGATTTTCCAGTGGGGATTCGGATCATCACAGAATGTGAGCGATCCCCGTTTGAATGCGACCGCGCCTGATTCATTCCGGGCAAATATATCTGCGGAAACAATCATTGTGGAGCCGGGAGATTCTGATTTCTCTCCGGATTGGACAAACCTGCCGCTGTCAAAGATTCCTTCTGCGGTATTGATGTTGAACAGCAGGCTGCCGGCAGTCAGGTGCTCCGTATCGTTGCCGGATGTTTTGTCAAGGGAAACATTGCCTTCCGCATACAGCATATTTTGTGTCCGGTTGAAATGGACGGTATCTGCTGTAATGCGATTGGTGGTACCGTCCTGTACAACTGATACGGCTACACTGCCGGTAAAAATAATGATTTCGTCACCGGTCGCTTCATCTGTATAATATGATGTCTTCCGGGCCTGTTCTATGGTTACGGTGCTCTGTCCGGTATCTGCCGGCAGAAAAAGTGGTGCTGCAGCGAATAGCAGTATGCTCCAGAGCAAAAACCGGAGGTTCCGGAACGGGCTGCTCACCGGGCGGCTCCCGGCTGCCGGCGTTCCAGCATTTCTTTGATATAGAAACCGGTATA
>CALXOI010000149.1 GCA_944389965.1 uncultured Treponema sp. | reverse complement strand
CCATAATTAAACAGATATTCTTTCTACAAAGACTTTACCCGGAATATTGTTACCGCTTGTACACCGGCACAACCGCCCGGTTACACAAAACGGGGATTTATTCCGCTACACTGGTAACAGTGACAAGAAAGTATTCAGCATAAGAATGCCTTTGCGGGTCATAGCATACCGGATACCGTCCGGTACCTGTTGTATTCTGACCCATCCCCGTCGGCAATACTGTTCAAATACCGCCGGATCAAGATTCCTGCCAAACCGGCATGCATACTCGCCGGAAGAAATTCCATGTGTGGTCCGCAACCCCAGCATACAGTATTCAAACGCAAGCGTATCTGTATCAAGCAGTTCTGTTTCCGCAGGAATACCCGCATCATGCCAAGACGCTGCCACAGTTCCCGCTGATACCGCCGCTGTCTCTGCGCTCTCCAGTGATACCACTGCCTCCACAGTGTTTACTGGCACGGTGCCCTCCGCTGCCACCACTGCTCCTCTGGCACCACAGTCTCCGCACCCGCCAGAGATGTCGCAAACTCCGCAGTATTTACTGGCAACACTTTTCAGAGACGCCGCTGGCTCCACAGTACCGCAACGGCGCCATCCTGAACACATACTGTCATCCGGTACCGTATTCCCTGCCTCACTTGCCATCACGTGTCCGGCTCTGGTTCCGACACTGTGTTCCATACAGTAAGAAACACCGGTCCCTGGCGTTATTGCTGCTGCACAATCTCCGGCGGTAGTCCCCCTGCAGAACTGGTATCCTCCTTGTTCCGCATCTGGCTGCTGATCCATACACCGCCCCTTCTCTGCCCCTATGACGCTGCTCCAAGAATCAGCAGTCTGACCATAGGTATCTGTAAAACAGACATCTGCTGTTTCTTCTTTCATACAGACAGGGTTGCCGCCGGAATATACAGGCCTGTTTCCGGTAACTTTTTTCCAGAATGCAGTATAGGCATCCACATCAACCGTATTCGTGTACCTGAAACCGCCGATCATCCGTCCGCAGGAACAATTCTTTCCGGATGTTTTATCCGGAGCCTCATTCGTTTCCGCTGAGACGCGTTTCCCGCCGGTGTATATTCCGGTGTCAGTTTTAATACTGTTTTTCTGTTCCGGTTGGATAAAATACCAGGTTCCCGAAGCGCCGGCACCGGCTCCGGTATACGGTTTTTGCTGCCAGTACACACTGTTGTGTCTGCTTTCTTTTCCGGGCAATGCAAAATTGGACACTTCATACTGGAAATAGCCACCGGTTTCAAGCATATTTCTGCCGGTAATCCACTGCCGGTCAATCCGGGCATCAGAGCACCGTATACTTCCCCGGCGGATCTGTTGCGCCAACGGTGTGTGTTCTGCAACCGTCAGTGCATACAGCGAAACATGGGACGGACGGAAAGACATAATTCTCTGCAATCCTTGTACAAAATCCCGATCCCGTTGTTCTGGAAGCCCGGCTATCATATCTGCTGAAAATACCATTCCTGATGATGCCAGCAATTCCAACGCCCGCAAGGACACAGCCGCCGTAGCGTTCCGGTTTACCGCTCGCAACACCCGGTCATCAAGGGACTGGATTCCCACGGAAAACCGGTTGATACCGCTGCCGGCAGCGCAACGGAGTAATTCTGCCGTTACATTTTCCGGATTCACTTCCAGCGTAATTTCTGCACCGGAAACACACTGGGGTAAGATTTGTGCCATAATCCGTTCCAATTGCCGGAATGACAGCAATCCCGGAGTACCACCGCCAAAATAAACGGTTTCAAGCGGGCCGGTATGCATACATTCCCGGTGAAAACGGATTTCTGACAACAAAGCATCCACATATCCGTCAGGAACTTCTCCCCAAGGAATAGAAAAAAAATCACAATAGGCACATTTCGACCGGCAGAACGGAATATGAATATACAGGGAACGGCACTGAACCGGCGGCATGATTACATAGGGCCGAATAACGAAAACGGAAAATACTGAAACAAGACCCTGCCGGCAATACTTTTTCCCGGTACCGGTCCCCATATACGGGAATCAATACTATCGGTACGGCTGTCGCTCAGCAAAAAATAAGAATCCTCATCCAAAGTCAGTTCCGGAAAAACTCCGGCAACCCCCAGCGATGTATCCCAGACTGACGGCAGATTAGAAACCGTCACATCATACGCTTTATCAGACAGCTCAAATTCTGTTAAAAAGTGAGAAGAACCGGCAGGCCGGATATACAGAATAAAATCTTTCATATAAACCGTATCTCCGGGCAGCCCTACCACCCTGCGGAGGGACGGTGTTGTTGAAAATTCTCCCCTAGACTCAAACGGCCGGAACTGCTGGAAACTGATAAATGCAGCAATTTCATTCAATGCTTTCTGGAAAAAATTCAACGGCTCTACAACTTTTGGCTTCACAATTACTGTATCCCCCCGGTTATAAGAAACAACAGGAGAAACCAGCACTGTGCTTCCCGGAACTGCACCGGGTGCCATGGAATCAGAAATAACAACTACCGGAAATAATAAAAAACTGAACAGAATCTGCACGACGGCAAATAAAACGCAAATGAATCCAGCTATCCAATATATTTTATGCCGCAGGGCACGGCGTTCTTTATAGGAAAAATCGTATATCGTTCGGTTTCTAGCCATAGAGACAGAGTACCATATCTTGATTGTCAATGTACAGACCTGCCATCAAAAAATATCAGTGGATATCTCGCTGAAACAGCATAACAAAACCAGAAAACTATCCGGTTCTGCAAGCCGATATTACAGATAGATGCGGACCGGATTCAGTCATACAACGATATTCCAAAATCTCATATATATACAGTAATTTGTCATATAATAGAAATGATTGCAATTTATATGTATTTGTTGTATAACCAAAGAAAGTTTCAGCATTATCAGGCGGAACCGAGTGACAGTTCTGTAACCCGGATTCGCAGGAATAAACCGCAGGGGCACAGGATAACCTTACGGTAAAAGATATGTCACCCGGTACAACCGGGCACATTTGACTGCTTCATTCCGGAAACACAAGGTCTGTCAATCCGGAAATAAAACACAAGGAGCCTGAAAAATATGAACAAGCAAAAATCACGCCACACTTATCATATTTCTGCATTGAAGCTTTGTGCAGTTGCCGCATTGTTGGGATCTGCAGTACTGTTTTCCTGTAAGCAACAGTTACTGCCGCAACCAGATGGGTTCGGACAGAATAATAATACTTCCAATACCAATTCATCAAGCTGGGGTTCCCCCTCAGAACTGAAATCAAGCCAGGGTCTTCAAGGCAGAATTGAACTGTCCTGGAAACCGGTACAAAAAGCGGTACGGTACTATATTTACCAGGCAGCCACCCCCTTTGATACTTTTGTACAAGTAGGGGAAACCACAGAAACAAACTGGTCACAAAAAGTATCTGCCGGCACGGATGTGTATTACAGGATCACCGCCGTCAACTCCACCGGTACCGAATCAGGTTATTCTATCGCAGTACGGGGCACCAGCCTTGCCCGTCCGGTTATCAGCGACATACAAGGAGATTCTGAACAGGGTGACAGCATCGTAACCGTTTACTGGTACATGAATAATATTGACGCATACGAAGACGCCGTCCGGTATGAAATCGTGTGTTACGATTCAGCCGGAAAAGAGCAGCAGCGGCTGCCGGGGTCTTCTGCCACAACCTATTGTACCATTGAAAATCTGACCCCGAACACCACATATCTGTATCAGGTAGAAGCCTATAACATTGCTGAACAGGATAAAACTGAAACCAGTGATAAAATCGATGCCCAGACAGCCCGCCGGCTGCGGCCTGATGCACCGGAAAATCTTACCGTTAGCCAAGGAAGTTATGGAGACAAAGTACAGGTTTCCTTCACCCTGCCGGCAAAGGTGGATGTGCTTGTTGAAAAAAACGTATATGAACAAAAACCCTTATACTTCAAAATTTACCGTAAACTTGCAGGAGAATATGACAGCTTATACCTCCCCGTATGTGCATACTTGGGTTCCATTACGTCAGCCGCCGGCAGCAGCGGCAGTGTTTTTGCGGAACAATATACACCCGGAGAAACCGTAACCTGGGAAGATACCAATATTGTGCGCGGTAAACAGTATGAATATAAAGTACAGTCTTATGCAGACGATATTGAACGGGTTATTACCTCCGATCAATCTGTTGCTACCGGTACCGGCTGGCCTGTTGCCCCTCTTTCCTACCAGATGAATCAGGCGGAATATGTGGACAAATTCGGAGAAGACGGAAACCCTGT
>CALXOI010000148.1 GCA_944389965.1 uncultured Treponema sp. | reverse complement strand
TCCCCCCGGTACAGCATTCCCGGTGCCATACTGCAAGGATTCAAAGAAACCGGTAATCTGATTGTGCTGACATTGAAAAGCATTGTCCTGTTATTCAAAGGGATTGACCTTACCCAGGCATTATCCGGTCCGGTACGGATTACGGTTATGCTGGGAGATACCGTAAAGACAGGCTTTTCCGCAGGAATACAAACTGGTATCATCAGTACCCTTCAATTTCTTGCGCTCATCAGTATTTCACTATTCATCATGAACCTGCTGCCGGTACCGGTACTGGACGGCGGATTGATTCTATTTGGATTGATTGAAGCTGCATCGGCAAAGCCAATACATCCTAAAATTATCTATTACGGACAATTTGCGGGTGTAGCACTTATTTTTATATTATTCGGCATAGCATTATTCAGTGATGCCCGGTATATTTTTACAGGATTATTAAGGCGGTAAACATGAAGCAAAAGTGCATTTTTAAACAGATTCTATCCCTTCTGGGAGCGGCGTTCCTTTCCGTTACTGCAATAACAGCGAATTCCCATATGTCAGCAGAATCCCATCAAGCAGAAGTTACCATGATTTCGGCAGATACTCCGGACGGTTCTTTTTTCAGTGTTGGAAAAGACGGATTTCTAATAAAATGGACGCCGGACGGGTTTGGAGAACATTACCAACTGACAGAGCTGGAAATCAGGTTGGTCGCTGTGCGCCCGAACGGATATGATATTGCAGTGTACGAAACAGACGGTTATTCGGTACACCGGGTTTCTGTGTGGAACTGGAAAAACTTAACCCGCAGGTTTGTCAAAACCTTTTCCAGTTCAATCACAGCCCTGTCATTCACAGAAAAAGGAACGCTGCTTGCAGTTGGAACCGCAACCGTCAACGGGGCTGTGTACATAAATCCAATGACCGGAAACACGGTATCAAAAATAAAAGAAGCAACCGGTATCGTTAACATGATACAAGGCAGCTCCACTGAAAAAAGCACCGTAATGTATTCCCCTGCCGGACATTTGTCGTATTACAATATGACAAACGGAACCCGCAAAGAACGGTTCCAAACAGAACAGCAATTGGAGCAGGTTGTTCTGTTTAATAATAATTTATTCTGCGCAGGTGTGAAAAATGATCAAATATATATTATAGAATCCCTCAGCGGAAAAACCGTAGCCCGGCTTGCGGCAAAATCACCGGTACTATTTAATGACCCTGAAGATACCGTATTATATTACACGGAATTTGACGGACGAACATACACACTCAAACAAGTAACAGCAACATATGACGGCACGACTTCTTCAGTTGGATCTCCTACCCTAGTCAAAACGCTTACCGGGCTCAGTTCCCGTGATCCGGTTTCCTGTACCGCAAAAAAAGACAGCACATTATTACTGGGAACAGGTAACGGGAATATCTATTCAACAGATACGGCAAACTCCGCCTTGGTTTCCATTACGAATAAAGAATATGATAAAATATATGATATTGCCGCCATCGGAAATGATTTTTACTGTCTTGCAACAGATACAATTTACAAAACATCCTATGACACCGGTATTGTTGAAACAATCGGTACAAACACCGGATATACAAACCTCATCACTTATGGAGATAATATTATCCTGTGGTCAAAAGGAACAAGAAAGTCCGTATCACTGCTGGACGTAGCAACAAAAACGACTACAACATTATTTACTCCCCAGACATACATCCAGACACTTCGTCTGTTTACGGACAAGCTTATTTATATTGAAAGTAATACTACGGTAAAAATGTATGATATCGAGACAAGAAATACCAGTGAGCTTTACACTGGAACCGGAATTCAGGATGCAGTTCTGTACGGCAACTCGGAACTGATTATCGGAAAAGCTGCTTCCAGCAATCCCCGTTCGCCTCTGATCAGTGTAAATACCGTGACAAAAGAAACCGTTATGTTACCTGTCAGTGGTAATGTGGCATTTGCGCTGAATTACAATCCGTCATCGGCATCAAATCCGATATATGGTGTACAAGTATCTACCGGAACGACAGAGGCAACTACAACAGTCTTTGCCTATTATCCGTCACGGAAAACAGTATCATCCATTATGAAAATATCGGGCGAAGACACTGATGCGTTTTTATCCCTGTACGGAACAACATTATATTCCAATATCGGGAAAAACCAAATCAGGGCATACGACACATCAAATAGACGTGAAATTCAAATGAACCGGTCAGCATCCCTGCCTTTAAAAATAGCCCGAAGCAACACCCGTGTGGCGGTGTTAAATAGAGACGGTAGCATTTCCTGGTACAACCCGGGAAGCAGTTCTGTTCTGGCTGACTGGTATATGACAGTTGACGGTATGTGGTTTGAATTCTAGCCATGAATAATAATTGTCCGGCTTGATTTTTTCAGCCGGATATTATATGATATTTGAACCCCTTGGAACATTTATTGTTCCCCATATGTCCACAAGGAGATAACATGAGAAAATACGAACTTATGACTATCTTCCCGGTAGAGGAAGATAAGTACAAAGAAGGTCTTGATGCCGTCCGGGCTTCACTGGGAGAATTTGGTGTCGAGATTGAAAAAGAAGAATCCTACGGAGACAGGGATTTGTGCTATGAAGTCAAAAAACAGAAACGGGGACGTTACCTGTTGTTGATTATAAAAGCGAATCCGTCAAAGTTGATTGAGGTTGACAGACAGTTTAAATTGAACAAAAATCTGCTCAAATTCATGTTTGTCAAAATTGACGAATAAAGAAAGGAGACAGTTATGGCAGCAGATATGAATCATGTAATACTGATTGGTCGGCTGACCCGTGATGCTGATTTAAAATATACATCAGCGGGATTCGCCATTTCTAATTTTTCCATAGCTGTCAATCGAAGAAGAAAAAACGGCGATCAGTGGATAGATGAAGCCAGTTTTTTTGAAATAAACCTCTATGGAAAATCCGCAGAAAGTTTAAAACCGTACCTGGTCAAAGGCAAACAGGTTGCTGTTGACGGTGAGTTACGGCAGGATCGATGGGAGCAGGACGGACAACCCCGAAGCAAGGTTGTTATTGCAGCAAATAACGTCCAGCTTCTGGGAGGAAATACTGGTGGAAATAACGGACAGTCCACCGGGGGGTATAACCCGAATCAAGCTTCCAGGATGTCCTACCAACCCCGGACAAACCAGAATCCGGCGGCAAACAGCGGATATGATGACTACGATACACCGGCATATGACGGTGGTACCGATTCCTTTCCTGAGGATATTCCATTTTAAGATGCTTTCAGCATCATTCTAAAAGGAGACAATTATGTCAGACGAAGTAATTAAAGATATTGATACAACCCCTGATGTCCAGATGCAGGATGTTATCCGGGACGCAGAAGAACGAGCTCCCCGGGCAAAAGGTAAAGCTTTTTTCAGAAAAAAGGTGTGCCGGTTCTGTGCCCAGAAAACACCGATTGATTACAAAGACGCAGATGCATTGCGCCGGTATACAACAGAACGGGGAAAGATTCTCCCCCGCCGTATAACCGGAACCTGTGCAAAACACCAGCGCCGGTTGGCTCTTGAAATCAAGCGGGCACGTGCTATTTGTCTGTTACCGTTTGTTGCAGATTAACAATAAAATATAATAATGGTGACCGACCGACTCCCGGAAACGGTCACTGTTTCACTATAATGTGCAGAATGCACTTTAAGGAGCTTGTAAACAATGAAAGTAATTCTTAATCAGGATGTTAAATACCTTGGAGAAGAGGGTGACGTTAAAGTTGTCGCCAACGGATACGCCCGGAACTATCTTTTTCCGAGAAATCTCGCCCTTCCCTATAATGATATGACAGTTGCATATTTTGAGGGCCGGAAAGAAGAAATTGAAGCACGTAAAGAGCAGAAACGAAAAGATTCCGCTTCATTAAAAGAAAAACTGGAAGCATTTACCATTGAACTGACCATGCCGGCAGGTGCAAATGGTAAATTATACGGGGCTGTTACAAACCAGACTATTGCCGATGAATTGTTAAAAAACGGTTTTGAAATTGAACGGAAACGGATTGAAATTCCTGGCATGACTATCAAAAGCGTTGGAAAATATCATGCAATTGTACGTCTGTATGAAGCAGCCACAGCAGAAATTGTTGTTATCGTTTCATCTCAAGAGGAAGCTGCAAAAAAAGCCGCGGCTGCAACAGAACCAGCTGCCCCTGTTACAGAACAGACAACTGAGAAAAAAAAAAAAGCTGATACAGAAGTAACGGAAACTGCCGAGGCGTAAAACGATGGC
>CALXOI010000147.1 GCA_944389965.1 uncultured Treponema sp. | reverse complement strand
GTTAAGCTGAACGGCGAAGTGGAATCAAAATCAAGTGTTAATATTTACCCTGACACATCGGGAAAAATAACACAGATTGTAAAAAAGCTTGGTGATTCCGTAACAAAAGGAGATATTATCGCCTATATTGATCCTTCAAGATCGGGGTCTGCCTATGCACTGAATCCGGTTATTGCCACGGTCAGCGGAACAATTACATCCCAGCCGGTAAACACCGGGGATACCGTCTCCGAAAATTCCGTGATTGCTTCAATCGGTTCCCTGCAGGATTTGAAAATAACAGTATACGTCGCAGAAAAATATTCAGGATATTTAAAACCCGGACTGGAAGCAGCAGTATCTTTTACTTCTATTCCTGGAGAAGAATTTGATGCAAAAATAATATCTGTCAGTCCCGTTGTAAACAGTACCAATAGAACAATAGAAACCGTTCTCGAATTAGATTCTTCTGATGCACGAATTAAACCCGGTATGTTTGCCAGTGTGAGCCTAGTTATTCAGGATGCAAAAAACACCTTTGTTGTTCCAAAAGATGCACTGAAAACATATAATACTGATACAACCGTATTTATTGTAGGTGAAAACTCGACAGCGGAACGGATTACGGTTACAACCGGAATCAGCAATGACAATGATATCCAGATTACCAGCGGATTGGAATCCGGCATGCAGGTAATTACCGCGGGTTCTGCCACAGAAGGAAGTCCCGTCAAAATTGCCGGGGGGAACCAATGAATATAGCTGAATTGTCAGTCCGGCGGCCGGTCACCATAACTATGGTGTATATCCTCATCTGTGTTGTTGCCTGTGTCTTTATTCCCAGGCTGGGCATAGAGCTTTTCCCGTCGACGGAAATGCCGGTTCTTTCCGTTATGACGACATATTCCGGTGTAGGACCGGAAGAAATTGATGAAAATGTTACGCAGGTTATTACAAATGCCATTAAAGGTGTCTCCGGTATCAAATCAATCCGGGCCAATTCAACCGACGGCAACAGTAATATTATGCTGGAATTCGGGTATGACCAGGATCTGGATGAAGCAAAAGACAATATTGAACAGGCTTTGACTTCCATAACAAACCGCTTACCCGATGGATGCGGAACACCGACAGTCCGGCAGTTTGATATGAGTTCCGCACCTATTATGCGGCTGGCGATACAAGGCGAGCTGCCGCTTGACGAGTTGTATACACTGGCTGACGAGACAATTTCACCTTTGCTGGAACGGGTAAACGGTGTTGCCTCTGTTGACATCCGGGGAGGCTCCACAAAAGAAATCCATGTGGACATTGATAACAACAGACTGGAAGCATACGGTTTGTCATTTTCAGATATTTCCCAGGCGCTGTCTGCCCGGAATATCCAATTATCTTCAGGCGACATCACCCAGAACGGAATAGACTACGAAATCATTACCAGTGAATATTTCAAAGGACTGGAAGACATCCGCCAGACTGTCGTTACCACTATTGACGGTGCGTCAGTCAGGGTTGATGACATTGCCGACGTATATGAAGCGTATGATGAACAGGGGCGGAATGTTTATATCAACGGTATCCAGAGCCTGTATATTTCTGTTTCCAACGAATCTGATGTAAATCCTTCTGAAGTATCAAAAGGAATACAGGAAATCCTGCCGCAGGTAAATGAAGAGCTGCCAAAAGGTGTCACCGCATATATCATCAGTGATGATACAACGATGATTGACGCAACTATGGATGAAGTATATTCCTCCGGAATTGTCGGTGCTATTTTAGCAGTCATTATCATTTTTATCTTTTTGCGGAATTTCAAAACCTCTTTTATCATCGGATTGTCCCTACCTATTTCCATCCTTATCACGCTTATGTGTATGTCAATTATGGATCTTACCATAAACATGATGACGATGGCCGGTCTGATTCTGGGAATGGGTATGGTTGTTGACTCATCAATCGTTATTCTGGAAAACATTTACAAGCACCGGGAACTGGGGGAAAAACCGGCCATTGCCGCTATTATGGGCAGCAAAAATATGATTAACGCCATCGTGGCATCCACGTTGACAACGCTTTGTGTTTTCGTTCCGATTTTACTGTATAAAACTGAACTTGAAATGATAGGACAGATGTTTCAGGAAATGGTCGTTACAGTCGTTATATCTCTGGTTGCATCTCTGTTCGTTGCGGTAACATTGGTGCCGGCACTCTGTGGAAGTATCCTCAAAATTGAAACGAGGACACAAAAACCGTTGAAAAACAAGGTTCTGCGGAACGTAGACAATGCATTTAACCGGGCAATCCGCGGTATAGAAAATAAATATGTTGCCGCTATGGGATTTTGTCTAAACAACCGATTCCTGACCCTGACACTGGTTTTTTCAATGCTGGTATTTTCTCTGGTACATTTCAGTGGCATGGGAATGAATCTGGCACCATCATCCAGTGCAGATGACCAGGTGAACATTACCGTGACTCTGCCTATCGGTACAAATAAAGAGGTCGTATCTGATTACTTGTTCAGGTTCCAGGATTTAATTATCCAGGAATGTGAGGGGGCATATAATTCGATAATTCTTGACTCAGGTACCAGTAATTCCGGTTCAATACAAATTAACCTGCCGGAACCATCTGAACAAAAAATGTCACCAACAGAAATCAAAAATGTGTTGACACCGCATTTGACCAGCTGGAGCGATGTCACCGTTTCTTTCTCTTCCGGACGAGGTCCCGGTGGTTCATCCGGTGCAGTCGATATAAAACTGGCATCAAATGATACTGACGCGGTGGAAAAAGTAATAGCAGAAATAACAACGCTGCTTGAAAACAATGTACCGGCACTGACTGATATAAGCAATGACTTGGAAAACGGAAGTCCCCGGTACCGGATGGCAATTGATATTGATGCCGCTGCGGCTGCAGGAGTCTCTGTCAGCGCTATTGCAAATGAAATCAGAACAGCAGTATCAGGGACAACAGCAACGACATATTATGAAGGCGGTACCGAAATTGAAGTTATCGTCGGCATGAAAGACAGCGACATCAGTTCTCCCAGCGACCTCAGCGCACTGTCTATCAATACCAATAATGGCAGAATGAATTTAGGAAACTTTGTCACCATAGAAGAAGGCCGTTCACCCCAGAAAATACAGCGGGAAGACGGAGACCGGGTTAACCACATTACAGCCAGCCTGGTAGAGGGTACTGCGGCGACAGATGTACAACAGGTTATTGAAGATATTATTGCAGCAAATATTGTACTGCCGGATTCAGTGACACTGAGTTATGAAGGAGACGCCAGCGATATTGAACAATTCAGCGGAGCGTTTGTTATCGTAATAATCCTGGCAATTGTACTGGTTTTTGCTGTCATGGCAGCCCAGTTTGAATCTTTGGTAGATCCGTTTATCATATTTTTCAGCATTCCGCTGCTGTTAATTGGTGTCGTCGGTGTATATGTACTTACGGGACAGACACTGAGTATGTACTCCATTGTCGGTATTGTTGCCCTGGTAGGTATTGTCGTCAACAACGGTATCGTTCTGGTAGACTATACAAACCAGCTGGTAGACAAAAAAATAAAAGTCAAGGAAGCCTGTCTGAAAGCCGGAAAAGAGCGTTTACAGCCTATTCTGATGTCAACGCTTACAACCGTGTTTGGTATGGTGCCCATGGCATTTTTCCCCGGTGAAGGGGCCGAATCAATGCAGCCAATATGTATTACCATTGTCGGCGGATTGTGTTCAGGGGCATTTATGACCTTGTTCGTTACACCGGTAATGTACAGTCTGTTCAATAAACGCCGGGAAAAACGGTTTGATGATCCATTGGCTCTTATAAACCAACTGGAAGAACTTGATTCCGGAGCATTTGATGTAAAATCATCTATTATTTAATATGTGTTCAGGAAGCTGCCGCTATGGCAGCTTCCGTTTTTTTACCGCAGTTTGTAATCTACCAGAAAAGACGCCGTACCGTTCCTGAATGTACCGTCTTTTTCAGTCCAATCACGGTTCCATAAATTTTTATACAGTCAGCAGCATGGTACAGCAGTATAGTACAGCGGCATGAATCGATTTTCCCGGAGGATACTGCAGCGAAACCAGTGATGAAAAATCAGATACGGTTCCGAAACCTGCAAGCCGGAACCATATAAAAAACACACCACGGTTACGAGTTTGCCTTTGATGGCGGTGTCCCGGAAACAAGTGGAATCATGAAACCTCCCCAGGTTATATCTGAATGCATAGAATCCGCCAAACAAAAGGGTGCAATAAACCATTTATGCATCAGCAGACTTACCGGCCGCACTCCCAGCCATATTCCAGTACACAAACAATCCGGTGCACCGGAACAGACGCAAAAACATAAACCGGGGTGTACGCATTTTTTTCAGTACAAACTTTTGAGAATCTCCACGCACTTACCAATTCC
>CALXOI010000146.1 GCA_944389965.1 uncultured Treponema sp. | reverse complement strand
CGGAGCGATGTGGCTGTTCGCGAATTGGAAGGTCTTCCCTTAAACAAAGGCTAGATCGGGGCGGAACACAATCCTGTCATCACCATCCGGGAAAACGGCGTTCTCCTTACGGTGGATTTGGAAAACGGGCAGAAAACCGGGTACTTCCTTGACCAGAAGGATAACCGGAAACGGGTTGCGGAACTTGCCCGGAGAAAACGGGTGCTGGACACTTTTACCCACACCGGCGCTTTCGGCCTGAATGCGGTGGCGGGCGGCGCAAAGGAAGTCGTTTCCGTGGACATTTCCCCGGAAGCGGTGGCCGGTGTGGAGCGGAATATTGCCCTGAATAAAGCCGGCCCCGTGATGAGCGCAGTCTGCGCCGATGTCTTTGATGTGCTGCGCCAGTATGAAGAAGCGGGGGAACGGTTCGACATGATTATCCTTGACCCGCCGGCCTTTGCCAAAAGCGCCGCCAAGGTGGAAAAAGCCTACGGCGGCTACAAGGAGATAAACCTGCGGGCGATGCGGCTGCTGGTGCCGGGCGGCATACTCGTTTCCTGCTCCTGTTCCCATTTTATGAGCCAGGATTTGTTCTACGACATGCTGGTTCACGCAGCCGCGGATGCCAAGCGCCGGATTCAGATTTTCGAAAAGCGGGGCGCCGGGCCGGATCATCCGGTGCGGGCAGGGTACGCAAAGTCAGAATACCTGAAATGCGCCGTCATGCGGGTGATATAATGTACACTTCTGTTATGGTGTTGGGGCCGACCGCCTGCGGAAAAACAGCCCTTGCGGTGCGGCTGGCTGCAGCGCTGGACGGTGAAATTATTTCTGCTGATTCCCGGCAGGTGTACCGCCATCTTGATATTGGCAGCGGTAAAGATTTGGATGAATTTTCACTGGTTCAGGCAGATGGCAGTGTTAAGAACATTCCGTACCATATTATTGATGTGGTATCACTGCCGGATGAATTCAGCGTGTACGATTTCCAGCAGGCTGCGTATCATGCTTTTACGGATATTGTTTCCCGTCACCGGCTTCCGGTTATTGTTGGTGGTACCGGACTGTATCTGGATGCACTGGTCCGGGGATATGATTTAGTGCAGGTTCCGGTTAATGAAGCACTGCGGTCATCCCTTGCTGGAAAATCCATGGAAGAACTGGTCGAATATCTGCGGAATGTAAAAGGTGGAAAGCTGCATAATAGTACTGATTTAACAGAGCGCCACCGGTTGTTGAGGGCTATAGAAATTGCGGTTTTTTCTACAGAAAATAGTGGAACAGTGCTAAAAGGTGATATGCCGCCCCGTCCTGACATCAGACCACTGGTTATTGGAACAACGTTTCCCCGGGACGAACTGCGCCGGAATATTACCCGGCGGCTCAGAATGCGGCTGAAGCAGGGGATGCTGGAAGAAGTTGCCTCCATCCACGACAGCGGTATTTCCTGGGAACGGTTGGAGCGGCTGGGGCTGGAATACCGGTTTGTGTCGGAATTCCTGCAGGGAAAAATCCCGTCTGAACAGGAATTGTTTACCCGTCTGAACATTGCTATCGGGCAGTTTGCAAAGCGGCAGGAAACCTGGTTCCGGGGAATGGAACGGAAGGGCGTCTCCATCCACTGGCTTAAACCGGGAACGGTAGAAGACCGTTTTGCCCAGGCGATGGATATCATTACCGGAAACATACTGGAAGGTATCAGTCCATGACGGAGACGGTCAGAAGGTATCTATCCCGGCGCGGACTGGCCGTAAACCCGCTGCCGGAGGATGTGCCCGGTTCCGTCTCTGTTGGATCGGTATGTATTGTGATACCTGTCCGCAATGAATATCCCGGTATATTGGATACGTTGCACAGTATTGCAGACAGTGCGGTTTTTGCCCGGCAACGTTGCGGAACAGATACCCCGCTCCGGATTATTTGTGTTGTAAACAACCGGGCTCAGGACACCGGTACTGTTATAGAAAACAACCGCCGCTGCCTTGATTTGCTCAGATGCCACGGTACCGGCAACGCCCTGCCGGTACCGGTAGAAGTAATCGATTGCGTTTCTGCCGGACGGGAATTGCCGCCGGATCAGGGGGTAGGATTTGCCCGGAAAGCCGGTATGGATTATGCGTTAGCCGGGGATGCTGCGGTACTTGCCTGTCTGGATGCGGATACAACGGTGTCATCTGGATATGTGGAACAGCTTTTATTGTTTGCCCGGAATGTCTGCCCTTCCGGGCGGGATTGCAGGGTTGCAGTTACAGATTTTATTCACCGGTTACCGGACGACCGGTTCAACCGGCAGGCAATCCAATGGTATGAGCAGTATATGAAACGGCATAGCAGAAAACTGGCGCAGTGTGGGACTTGGTTTTATCCTTCGGCTCTGGGACCGGTAATAGTCTGTACTGCCGAGGCCTATGCTGCCTGTGGTGGCATGAATCTGCGGCAGGCAGGGGAAGATTTTTATTTTTTACAATCATTGATTAAAGTATGCGGCGGTCCACCAATGGTTCTGGATTGTTGTGTGTATCCGTCTCCACGGGTTTCCCGCCGCGTTCCGTTTGGTACAGGGCAGCGGGTTGCCGCACTTATAGAATATGCTGTTGCAGTTGAACAGGGACAACCGGTGCCGGAACCGGTGGAGATTAACGGATACCCGGATGATGTATATGCTGCTATCACCATGTTTATGCAGATTGCTGAAGATGCTTGCAGAATACGGTATACCGGAAAAGAGTTCAGGGAGTTACTGGAACAGCAGAATCCAGCTCTTACTGCGTTTTTACAAAAAGAAAATTTTTTTGAAGTATGGTTTCGGCTATTGACAAACAATAAAACAGCGGCAACCCTGGGACGGGCTTTTCAATGTTGGTTTGACGGGTTGAAAATTATCCGGTGCATACATTTTTTATCATGTCCAGAAACAACTGGTTCCGGTAACCCGGCAGATGTTTCTGGATAGGATTATGCATTTACTACCAATTTACACGGCATTTCAATTTTTTTAATATAGCCGGTCCGGAGGCAGCTGTCAAACAGACTTTTGCTAAGAAAATCGGTGGTTACGTCTTCATAACCATCCCGATCGCGGACAATTTTAATAACATAGCCATCTTCCATTTCCCTCAGAATTGTCATATAATCCGAAGCATTCGTGCTTTTGAGTGTATAAAACTCCATAAGTTACCTCCTGGTTGTTGGTACAGACTGCCGGCCTGCAAATGCCGGCAAAACGTTTTTACTGTCTTCTATATTTTCGGTTTCCGTGTGGTGGGTATTAGCCTTTTTTTTAAGTGGATTGAATCCGGGGTAAAGGATACAAGATGAATCAAGCAGACAGCTATATTGACGTACATATTCATATTGCTGATATTGACGGGTGGCATCCAGTAAAAGATTCGCCGGTCTGTACTTGTGCCCATACCAGGCAGGAATTTGATCAGGTTGAACTATATGCCCGGCGTTTTCCCGGATGTGTTGTGCCTGTATTTGGAATACATCCTCAGAATCCGGATGTATCATATCTTCCGGTAGTGGAACAGTTGTTACAAGAACACAGAATTGCAGGTATTGGTGAAGCAGGATTTGATTTTTTTTCTCCGGAATATACAGTCCGCCGGGAACAGCAGGAAACAGTCTGGCAGGTTCAGTTGGAACTGGCTGTACGGTATGAAGTGCCGATGATTATTCATTGCCGTAAAGGTTTGGACAAGATGTTTTCATATGCCCGGCAGCTATCCCGGGTTCCGTCAGTGATATTTCACTCTTTTGCCGGATCACCGGCAGAAGCCGGCGGGTTTCTGAAGCGGAGGATAAACGCTTTTTTTTCTTTTGGAAAACCTTTGCTGATGGGCAGCCGGCGGGCGGCGGCCTTGTTGCAGAACTTACCGCCGGAACGGCTGCTGTTTGAAACGGATGCACCGTACCAGCGGTTGAAAGGGGAAACCATAACTGTTCCGGAGGATATTGTTGCGGTATACAAAACAGCGGCTGTATTAAGAAATGAAACTCTGGAACAGACAACAGCCGCCGCCCGCCGGTGCTTTTATTCTATATTTTGCAATAATTAGTTATTCATCCAATGCTTTCAATGCATCAATAGTTTGTTCATACAATGAAAGAAGTTCCTGACAGAGGGTCTGTATGTCACCGGATTCCTTGCCTTTCAGTGTATATTCAGTCTGGCGGGCTTTTTCTGCCAGCAGATCCGCTCCCAGCTGACTGGCAGCTCCCTTGACATAATGGGCCAATCCTGCTGCTTTGACAGCTGCAGTCTCATCCCCTTTCATGGCTGATGCAGCTAATACTTGGAATGTACTGGAATCAAACGGTTTTTCGTATAAAAATGCATGGATTAATATTTTGTATAAGTCCTTGTCATTGTCCCGTCGGTCTTATGCTGCAGGAAATTTTTTTTGTTCGTTTTTCTGTGTTTCCATCCTAGAAT
>CALXOI010000145.1 GCA_944389965.1 uncultured Treponema sp. | reverse complement strand
GCACAGATTCCGGGGTGTCAGCCACATTGTACGAAAAAAAGATACAGCCGCCAGGCATCAGGGGTTGTCCCGTTGCCATATATTCCACCGGAACATAAGTGGTATTCCCTTCTATGTTGATAAGAAACAGCTGCGCTATTTTTTCTTCCAGAGGCATCGCCGCGACAAAATCCCGCACAGCCTGTTTCCGGTTCTGACCGTCAGCCAGCAACAGCCGGTATGTCTGCAAAGCTGCAGCCCGGGTACGGGAATCCTGAATCATTTGGACTGATTCTGCCTGGTGATACCGGTGGTTCTGCCGGTTACATCCGGAAAACAAAAGACAAAGAGCAACACTGTATGCTGAAAACAGAAGCAGCATACGGAAGCGGAATGGTATATGCATAGTGTCTTACTATAACGGAAAAAAAATGCTTGTGCAACGGAACAGAATATGGAACAATAAAATATACCGGCTATTCTACCCCAGTGAAATCCGTTGCCGGACAATCCTGAACAATGCGCCCCTCTTTCATAACAATAATTCTGCCGGCAACAGCCTTTGCCTCTGCAATATCATGGGTAACAAACAGACCGGTAAAGCCGCAGGATTGCTGCATTCCGCAAATGTCCGCAGCCAGCCGCCGCCGGAGCGGGGTATCCAGTGCAGACAAAGGTTCATCAAAAAGTACCAGCTTTGGTTCCACAATTAATGTCCTGGCAAGAGATACCCGCTGGGCTTCACCGCCGGACAGGGACTCCGGTTTACGGGAAGCAAATCCGGCAAGTCCGAATCTTTCCAAGAAAGTCTCCGCCCGGCGGCGGCTTTCTTTCCGGGAGATTCCCCTGCAACGGAGTCCATAACTGACATTATCATCTGTCCGCATGTGAGGAAACAGGGCATGATTCTGGAACACCATTCCTATTCCCCGTTTTCCCGGAGGAACCGGAATCAGGTCACGCCCGTCCAAACGCAGTACCGGAAAAACTCCGTCAGCGGTATCAGGTGGCAGCAACCCGGCAATCATCCGCAGGACAGTGGATTTTCCGCAACCGGAAGGTCCCAGCAGCGCCGTCATAGTCCCCTGTTCCACAGACAATGAAAAATCCACAGTAAATTCCCGTTCCGGAGAGTTCCAATGTTTTTGTAAATGTAATGCTTCAAAATACGGGGATTCAGTCACCGGTTACCTCCTGTACAGGCATCTCCCTGTGTCATAGCAACAGATTTCCCTGTTTTTTTATGCGATACGCTGAAAGCACACACCGGCAATGTTAATGCAGCAAGAACAAGCCCACAGGCACACGCTTCATGAAACCGGTAGGAACCAGCAAGCTTGTATGTGTACAAAGCAAGCGTTTCAAACCTGGGTAACGCTAATACCAGTGGCAGCGTGGTATCACCACAACTCACTGCAAAACAAAACCCAAAAGCGGAAATAATCCCTGGCCGGCACAGTGGTATATAAATCCGAAAAACGGAATCCAGCCGGGAGGGGGACAACAGCCGGGCAGCATCACCGGTAGCAAGGGGAATACGGTCCATGTGCACAGAAATTTGGCGCAACGCAAAGGGCCAGGAAAGGGAAGCCTGCATAATTATCAGCAAAAGCGGTGTTCCCCGACGGACAAGGAGTGTCATCCCAAATCCCAGTACAACAGAAGAAACAGCCATCGGCAGAAGCGGAACTGTCCGCAGCAGAATACTCCGGCGCAGGGGATCTTTCATTCTCACCATGCAGGCATACCAGATTGCAGCAACCACTGCCAAAGCAGCAGATCCGGCTGCAGTACATATTGTATTTACAAAAGCTGTCCGGAATGATGTCCGGGAAAACAAAAGGGTAATATTTTCCAGTGAGACCGGCAGTTTCCATAAAGCATCTGATACAAGATACCCCGTACTCCGTTCCGCAAACGCAGAAAAAATAATTGTAAAAAAGGGACCTGCAAAAAACACAAGGATTATTCCGCCCATAATTACCGCCCCGGCATATTCTCCAAAAGAACACAGCGGGGTCCGGTTCAAACCATCGCCACAGGACACTCCGCGGCTTTCGGCAGAATACCGTTCCAGCCGTCCGTATCCCAGAACAACACAAAATGCTGTTATAGTTTCAATAAGTGCAAGGGAAGCTGCCTGCCGGAAATCCAATGCGGAACGGGCTGCCTGGTAAATTTCCACTTCCAGAACCCGGGTACCCACTCCGCCAAACAACAGGACAATAACAAAGCTGAAAAAACAATATAAAAACACAACCATACCGGAAGAAGCTACTGCCGGCAAAAGCTGAACCAACGTTACAGTTCTGAACACACGGAAACGTCCGGCACCCAGCATGACAGCTGCTTCATGTTCCGCAGCCGGCAGCCGTTCCCATGCATCGGCACAGGTTTTCATTACCAGCGGAAAATTATAAAATCCCTGGGCAAGGACGATTCCCCAAAAAGAATACAAAAACGTAAATACCGGCGTTTGAGTCCCGGTAACAGCAGAAGCAATCCGGTTGGCCACTCCCTGCATACCGAAAAACATCACATAACCGAGCGCAACCAGCAGAGGCGGTACACATAACGGGACAGCAGCACATGACAACAGCAACCGCCTGCCAGGAATATTCTTCCGGGCAACAAAAAAGGCGGCAGGTAATCCTACCAAGAGCGCAATAATCATGGAACACAGTGCTTGCTGTAGCGTATATACTACAGCCTTTCCTACCTGTGGGGAAAAAATATCCCGGATTATACCTGTAATACCGGATATTCCGGATTCTGGTACCCCTGCTGTCAAGGGACTGAATGCAGCTCCCAGTGAAAGGAGAAAAGCCCCGCACAGCAACAGCCAGATGCCGGTTCCCGACACAGCACCCATCCGGAACAAAACTGTACGTTTCACGGAAATTACTCTGCCAGCAAATTCATGACGGCCTCCACAGCCGCTGTCAGTGCAGCATTGTCAACAGTCAACGTTGTTTTTGCTTTAGGTGCAGCCTGATAGGATTCCGGCAGCTCCACCTGTTCATTAACCGGATACATCCACTGGGTAAGCGGTAATACCTCCTGTGCCTGTTCCGTAATCAGAAAATCGATGAATTTCCGGGCGCCTGCTTCATTCGGAGCATTTTTGATAATACCGGCACCTTCTATCTGAATCGGGTGCCCCTGTTCAAAAATAACAGCCTGGAAACGGTTCCCTTCATTGTACTCCACATGATAGGCGGGACTCGTTGTATAGCTAACCACCAGTGGCGCTTCTCCTGATGTAAACAGTCCATAACCGGTACTCCAGCCAGGTGCCATAGTAAGAACATTCGGTTTTAAAGCAGCCCAATAATCAAGATATGCATCACCGAATACTGCCAGTGTCCACGCAACAAACCCCAAACCCGGCGTACTGGTCCGGGGGTCCATCAAAATAATTTTCTTCTCATAAACCGGATTTATCAAATCTGACAAAGATGAAGGAGCAGGAACACCCGATTCCGTATCATAAATCATTGCAAAATAGCTCCAGTCATACGGTGTCAGCAGCCAGTCATCTGTCAGCCGCAGTTCAGCGGGTACAATCTGATTTCCGCCGGTTGGTTCATACGGTTGCAGGATACCGGCAGCCCGGGCAGCGGAAATCTGGTTATTATCAATACCAATAACCACATCAGCTTGGGGATTATCCTTTTCCAGAATAATCCGGGACATAATCTGTGAACCGTCTCCGGCATCAATAAAAGTACACGTTATTCCTGTCAGGGCTTCAAACCGGGCAGCAAGTTCCGGTGCAGGTCCCCATTCACTTATAAATGAATCATAGGTGTAAATAACAAGCTCATTCTGACGGGCACCGGTATCGCGGGAACCACCTGCCACAGCAGAAACAACAATAGAACATAACAAGATAAGGGTAAAAAGACGAGTCTTCATACTTCCTCCGCCGGTATTATCCGGATCAGGTTGGAACGGCCATGCAGCCGTTCTACGGGTATAATCTCAGAAGAAAACACACATAGGTTTTCCACACCCCGGTGATGGTTATTAGTATACATATTTTCAAAAAAACAGGCAACCCGTATTTATATGTATGTTGTTATTCTACGTTACTCTTAACTTGGAAAGGATATTTTTTAATCCTTTTTCACAAACTGTTAAGATCAGTGTACATTCTTAACCGCTTGTCGGTTGTAACTGTTGTACGGGATCCGGGTCCTAATCAAGTACGCAGATCAGGTTCTTTTTTTAAGAAGTTTCAAGAAAAAAAATGAGCACCAAATGGCACTAATAAAATACCAGCGGTTATATCCTGGTTCGACTCCCGGAGATATTAAAGTTCCGTACAAGAATTCCCTGCTGGTAGTATGGGACGGGGTACCCAAAGGGATTTTCCCATGGATACCCCACATTACAGGATAGCACATGGGTAGTGCGCAAGCTTGCCTAAGCTTGATGAAAAGGGGGCAAATCCTTCTCCTGCAATCCGCACCGGATGGTCACGGGAACAGCGGTATGAGTCTCTC
>CALXOI010000144.1 GCA_944389965.1 uncultured Treponema sp. | reverse complement strand
TTGCTCATTGCCACTGCCAGCAATGATGTCACCAAAGATTTACCGACACCACCCTTTCCGCTGACAATTCCGATTGTCTTTTTTACGCTGCTCGCAGGATTCAATTTTTCATGCATATCCCGTGATTCACACTTTTCCGAACAATTACCACAGTCGTGGGAACATTCCGTACTCATTCCAACCTCCGTGTTATTTTCCCTGCAATTTTGATGTAACAAAATTCGCCCAGACTTTATCGGATTTTGCAATATGGTTTATGACCCACTTCACTAAATACGAATACAACTGCAACCCGTCATCCTGGCTGGGATTGGCAAGTTTTTTAATCTGGGAATTTACTTCCCGTATAAACTGGTCATGCTGCATTTTGTGGAAATCAGACTGTGGATACCCGTATTTCCGCATGAATGTTTCTTCTGATGAAAAATGATATACTGTATAATCTGTCAATTTTTTCAATGCTTTTGAAACATTGTTTTTATACGACGCAGCGTCACCCTGTATCAAATCATATAATTCATTGGCAACCGCCAGAAGTTTTTTGTGCTGAACATCTATTTCTTCGATGTTTAAATTATAAGACTCCTGCCATCCGATTTTTGGTATCATAGAAACCTCCGAATATTCTGTATCTAAGATACTGAAATACCACTAACGCGTCAAATACACTCTTAAAACAGCCCGGAAATCACCCCGTTGTCATCCACATCGATGGAACAGGCTGCCGGTACTTTCGGTAACCCGGGCATGGTCATGATGTCACCTGCCAGTGCCACAACAAAACCGGCACCGGCATACAACCGCACATCCCGCACCGGGAATACATAATCATGAGGTGCACCCCGCAGTTTTTTATCGTGGGATATGGAATTCTGCGTTTTGGCAATACACACAGGAAGATCTCCGTATCCGGCAGCAGTAAACTGCTCCAGTTTCTTCAGTGCTGCCGGGGCAAAATCCACAGAAGCAGCCCGGTATATATTCCGGGCAATACAGGTGATTTTATCAGCCAACGGCAATCCGGTATCATACAGATAGCGGAAACCACCATCCGGGCGGGGTGCATCACACGCAGACACAACAGCTTCTGCCAAATTGACTGCACCGGCACTGCCTTTTTCCCAGGATTCGCACAATACTGCTGTTACCCCGCATTCTGCACACCGTTTTTGCAGCAGTTCAATTTCTTCTGCAGTATCAGTAGAAAACCGGTTCACGGCAACAACTGCCGGTACACCAAACCGGGAAATGTTCTGTATATGGACTGCAAGGTTTGCAAAACCCCGGTCAAGAGCTGCGGTATCCGGCCGGGACAAATCTGCAAGCCCGGTACCGCCGTGCATTTTAAGGGCACGGATTGTTGCCACAATCACCGCCGCCGCCGGAGTAAAGCCGGCAGTCCGGCATTTGATGTCAAAGAATTTTTCAGCTCCAAGATCAGCTGCAAAACCGGCTTCTGTAACAACATAATCCCCCAGTGCCAGCGCACAGGCTGTGGCATTGATACTGTTGCAGCCGTGGGCAATATTTGCAAAAGGTCCGCCATGGACAAATACCGGTGTTTTTTCCAATGTCTGCACTAAATTAGGACGCAGGGCATCTTTCAGCAGTGCGGCGGCGGCGCCTACCGCATTCAACTGCCGGAACCGGATGTAATTTCCATTATAATCGCTGCCGATGACAATGTTGCCCAGCCGTTCCTTCAATTCCGCAATAGACCGGGACAGGCACAGTACCGCCATTACTTCACTGGCAACCGCAATGTTAAAGGATTCTTCCCGGGGAACACCTTCCAGCCTGCCACCCAAACCAATCACAACGTTTCGCAGCGCCCGGTCATTCAAATCAACGCACCGCTTCCAGGTAATGGTACGGGGATCAATACCAAGTTGGTTACCCTGCTGGATATGGTTGTCTATCAGAGAAGCGATTAAATTGGTAGTTATAGAAACAGCGTGAATATCACCGGTAAAATGCAGGTTGATGTCCTCCATAGGGACAATCTGGGCGTATCCGCCGCCACAGGCACCGCCTTTTACTCCGAAGCACGGCCCCAGTGACGGTTCCCGCAGGGCAATAACGGCATTTTTACCGATGCGGCGCAGACCGTCGCCCAGTCCGATGGATACGGTAGACTTACCTTCACCTGCCGGAGTTGGAGTCACCGCCGTTACCAGAATCAATTTTCCGGGCGCTTTCTGCGCCTTTTGCTGCAAATTCCGCAACGCATCAAACGTAATTTTTGCCTTGTACAGACCGTACTGTTCCAAATCACTGCCGGAAAGCCCGGCATTTTCCGCCACGTGCAGGACCGGTGCCATGGTATTTTGATGAGCAATTTCAATATCGGAAAGCATATAACCTCATTTACCGCACCACGGCGGCAGTATATTGTCGTTTGATTAGTATATCAAATGTACGCTGACGGGTAAAGACAGAAGTATATCAACGGTTTGATACCCAGAAGCACCGCCGGTCAGCTGCGGTGCCGGCAGGGATGCTTGTGGAAATATTCCTTCTGCACACACCTGTGTACACGCCTAGACACAACAGTGTGTCAAGCTGAAATGACTGCTGTGTCAAGCTGGAATACCCGCTGTGTCTAGCTTGAATGACCGCTGTGTCTGGCTCGAATATCTGCTGTGCATGGCTGGAATGACCGCTGTGTCTGGCTCGAATATCTGCTGTGCATGGCTGGAATGACTGCCAAACCAGACTGAAACAGTTTTCCAAAAGAGGCACCGGAACGTCCCCCATAAATCAGCCCCGGTGCATCAGGATTTTGTGCAACGCTTGCAGTCCCCATGCAGCACACCCGATACCAGTTCAGCCGTAAAACCGTGAAGTTAGCGGAATAATCGGGCCTGCTTTCATACCGTGACAGAACAGAAAAAAGAGCCGGAACGGTGAACGGCATACACGTTGCCGGAGGGGCTGTACCGTAACGGTAATCAGGATTTCTGTTTTCAGCGTGATATGCGGGAACAGATTTACCACAGGAGGTTGTATAACGTCTCCATAGCTTATAGATAACATATCCTAGGCTTATGGATATTATATCCTAGGCTTACGGATAACATATCCTAGGCTTATGGATAACATATCCTAGGCTTATGGATAACATATCCTAGGCTTATGGATAACATATCCTAGGCTTATGGATAACATATCCTAGGCTTACGGATAACGTATCCAACCTCCTGTGGAAGACGGTACCGGAGTATCCAGAAAACGGATGAGTTATCCGGTTTTGCAGCATACAGTTTTTTTCCCTTACCATTACCGGTGTTTGTGTTTTCCGGTAATTCAAAATTTTTTAACAGAAGCCAGCATTACGGTCTTTACTGTATGGAAACAATCGGGATCTTGCAAGTCTTTCCATGTATGGTGTGTAAGTTTTTTCAAAGAAAAATCTTCTGTGTCAAAAGACAGCCAAATTCCCTCTTTTGCCACCAAACCGAAACCGGTGCTTTGCAAACGCAATGCATAGGACTTTGCCTGATAAAAAGCTTCCGTTAGTTGTTTTTCAGTGTGAATTGTAAATTTTGCTTCCCATACAAAAGCTGCCTGTTCTTCTCCTTTTGTACTTTTGGGAAACAATACATAATCCGGAAAAACTTTTGTACCCCGTCCCATCCTAAGGGGTAGTTGCCGTACCCAGTTTTTTTCCTGAAAACCCAGTTTTTTAAGAAAAGGTTCCAGCAATAATTCTTCTACCTGACTTTCATTCTGTAAATCTTCTTCATCTTCTAAGCCGGTAAATTGTATTTGAGGAAGTTTTCCGGCATCAAAATCTTTTTTTTGTAAAATCTTACGTAATTCTTGATATTCGGCATAGGAGCATGCTGTTCCTGCCAGCCGTTGCATATGGGCTTTTACGACGCTTTTTTGCGCCCACAGTGGATTTTCTTTTAAATCTTTCAGTGTTACCGGAGGAATTTGTATTTTGTTGCTGATAAAAACCCGGTTATAAAAATATTCAAACGGGTCATAAGAGCCGTCTGTTACGCATCGCCACACAGTTCTGATAGCGGATATAGGACTTGTTTCGTATATAAAAACCAAGTCTCCGGTTCGCATAAAGGGGTTACCTGCCCAGCAGAGAATGTCTTTCGAGGTACGGGTTTCCAGTGTTGGGGAATCTTCTCTGTCGCCGCCACAGAGATAGACTTTTGAAGGTGACGGTATCCGGGCTAATGGAGATACTTCTTCCAAACAGTGAGGGGCAAAACAATACAGAACTACATTCAATTCCTGATAAGATAAGTTGTGTTGTAAACGAAATTCGAACAGGACTTTGCACAATTCAAAGTAAAAATCAAAGCGTTTTTCATAGTTTGTTTTGCCAGGCAATGGCGGCATGGGAATAGAAAAGAGGGAAAAAATTTCTTCAAGGCGGTTAAACTGGGTGTTAAAAAAATAGGGGAAAAAGTGTTCCGGTGCTAAAAGATGACAGAGGACGGAAAAGTAAGTGATACTCGGTAAAAAATCTCTGAAAGAAGTTTTTGGCAGAGGGCCTTCTAAATATAGGGAGAAAATATAATGGGTAAAACAATCTTA
>CALXOI010000143.1 GCA_944389965.1 uncultured Treponema sp. | reverse complement strand
AAAGGCAGTGTTTCCTGTTCACTTTTTTTTATATCATAAGCTGCAACCGCGGACCTATAGTTTCCTGCCATTTCACGGGCATATCCCAGCCGGGTCCACCAATAATCAAGTAACGGCTCAAGACGGACTGCTGTAGTCAATGCAATATCTGCATGCTGATATTTACCCTGCCGGATGTAAATTTCACCCATAAAATAATATGCTGAGCTAATCCGTGTACCAGAAGTGGGAACGAGTGAAATATACTCTTCAAATAATGCCAGTGCTTCGGTATTTTTTCCCAAATAAAATTTTGCTTCTGCCAAAATTTCCACTAACCGGTGGTCGTATGCGCTCACTGCCCTGCCGGCATTTGCCCGCTGTTCGGCTTCCGCATACTGCTTATTCTTTACAAGACTCCAGCATAACACTGTGTACGAATCAAGATTCGCAGGGTTTTCCTTCAGTTCCTGTTCACACACGGCAATTGCTTCCGCATATTTGCCGTTCGTGTACAATAACAATGCATCAGGCTTATCTTGAGCAACAGCGAGCAGTGCAGTACCAAGATATAAACAGAATGTAACAATTTTTACTACCGGTTTCATTTCTAAGACTCCACCATAGTACATTTTCCGGAAAAAGAACCTCCCGGTTCAAGCGCTACTTTTGCAGCTACAATATCACCGGTCACCGATCCGGTCGCTGCAATAAACACAAGTTTTCTGCCGGTAATATTCCCGGTTACAGTTCCCCGAACCAACACCCGGTCCGCGGTTATATCAGCAACAACCCGGGCATTTGTATCAATCACCAGATCACTGGTTGCATTAATCAACCCGCTTACAGTTCCTTTTATCATAAACGGCCGGGCGAAACGGATTTCTCCGGTAAAAGAAATATCAGAAGCTAACACCGTATCAAAATCTTCGTCTTCAAGATCAAAAATAGCCGTATCTTTCGTTTCAAACATATGTTTACTGTAGCGGGAATAAACGGTTCCGTCAAGCACACAGAAATCCCTATACCGGGACATATCAGCGGAACATATTATATAAATTAGACTTTTATAAGAAATTATAACTTGACAGGTAAAAAAAACTATGGGAAGATTATAATGAGGTTCTTTCAAGGTTGTCATGAAATTTACTGTTAAAACAAAAATAATCATACAATGCACTATTATTTTGCTGTTGTTAATCGGTATGGCTACCCAGTCATTCATCCGCATCAGAGCTATCAATAAAAACCTGACCATAATTAATGACATCAATATTACAAAACAGCGTTATGCCATCAACTTCAGGGGGTCCGTCCATGACCGGGCAATCCGGCTGGGTGATTTTATTTTGTATACAGATATTAACACAAAAAATACAACTGTATCAGAAATAAATGAACTGGCTGTGTTTTACCAGGAATCTGCAACAGCCTTGGATAAAATCACAGCGGAAACAGACAGTTCTTCAGACGAATTGCAGAAGCTTGCCGATATAAAAAAAAGTGAACAGGAAACACTGCCTTTGATAGCTGAAATTATACGTCTTGAATCCGACGGTCTGGATACGGAGGCAATATCAGTGCATTTGGAAAAAGCCCGTCCCGCATTCAATTTATGGCTGGACCGGATCAATGCCTACATAGATCTCCAGGAATCAAACAACCAGATTATTACGGATAAAACCAGGGAACAAGTACAATACTTTGAATTTACACTCATCATAATCGGCATTGTATCAATAAGTATTGCGGTTTTGTTGTCCATTGTAATCGTACGTTCCATCCGTCCTCTGGAGCAGGTCGCAAATTCACTCAATGATATTGCCCAAGGTTCCGGGGATTTGACAGCACATCTGACCGTAAAAACAGATGACGAAATCGGCACTGTTGCAAGAAGCTTTAACACGGTTATTTCTACGTTGCATACCATCATGTCAACCATAAAAAAATCTGTCCAGACTCTATCGGTTGAAGGCAGCCAGCTTTTGACAAATACAAAAGACGTCCAGACACAGGTCGCAAATATTGATACAAACATTATCAATATCCAGGCTCAGATAAAAAATCAGGCAGAAAAAGTGTCGGATGTGTCGCTGACTATGAAAAATATTGATTCAAATATCCAAACATTGAATTCGATTATCAATAATCAGGCTCAGGATATTACCGATTGTGCCCGGGACATGAAAGAAATGGTCAGCGGTATCAATGAAGTTGAACAAATCCTTGAAAAAAATACCGAGCAATTCTCCCGTTTGACATCCGCTTCGGCAATCGGTTATGAAAATATTTCAAATATCTATCAAAAAGTTATTGAAATCTCTGATAAATCCCAAGGTGTCTCTGACGCAAATAATATTATTAACAGTCTCGCTTCCCAAACGAATCTGCTGGCAATGAATGCAGCAATTGAAGCTGCCCATGCTGGTGACGCAGGACGCGGCTTTGCTGTTGTCGCAGATGAAATCCGGAAACTGGCAGAAAATTCATCAAAGCAATCAAAAACCATTTCAATCGCTCTGAAAGATTTAATTGAATCCATTTCAATGATGGTAGAAACATCCCAATCCGCAGGCGAATCTTTTGAAAATGTTATGGAAGCTGTGTCTTCAGTAACAGAACAGCAGGCAAAAGTCCATACCGTTATGGTACATCAGGTGGATTTGAACCAAAAGGTATCCGGGGCATTCAGTAATATAAATCAGATGAATACAACTGTTCTTGGTAAAGCAGAACAAATAACCGGCAACAGTAAACAGATTCTCCAGAAAACAATTGAACTGGATGAAATTACCCGGGATGTAAATCTTGCAATCAACACAATTTCAGATGCTGCGAAAGAAATACAAACGACCGTACAGAATATGAACCGTAGCACGGAAATAACAGAACAAGACATTATTACCGTTCAGAATCAGGTTGAGCAGTTTACCCTGTAACCATGGAGGATGTGAATTCCGCCGGAATTCAAAACCGGACACCGCTTTGCATAATTTTTTATAAAAAGTATGCAGACGGTATCCGTAGCATTCATCCTTCATAACTCCTGCAGCAAAAGGATTTTCCCTTTCTATAAGCAACGGGGAAAACAAATTCCTGATATGTGGTAAAGTTCCGGGCAACGGGAAGGTGTCCGGATACAGATTTTGCGACAGACAGTCCCGTTATCCGGGAACACCATACATATTTTTATGAGCTTTGCATAAAAGTCCCATCATAACCAAGGGAAGAGCCCTGCCGGAAATGCAAAATCCAAAACACTAAACAGAAAAACAGATACCGTGAGCTATAATTTTTGAAAACGTATACCTTGCATACTCGCCGCAACCGGGTATCTGTTGGAAACCGGCGGAATAAGTACTTGCGGAAATAAACAGAAGGATATATTCTGACTATAGGAATTTTACCTTAATATTATTCTAATTCAGGAAAGGAACGTATATGAATTTTGTCGCAGAAATGAAAAAGAAAGCAGCCGCCCTGCAAAAACGGCTGGTACTTCCGGAAGGAACAGAAGAGCGGACAATTACTGCCGCCGCACAAATTGTTGCTGAAAAACTGGCAAAAGAAGTCATTCTGTTAGGAAAACCGGCAGAGATCAAAGCTGTTGCCACGGCAAAGGGAATCCCGCTGGACGGCATAACCTTGATTGACCCGGAAACTTCCGAATGGAACAAAGAGTTTGCCGAAGAATATTATGAACTCCGCAAAAAAAAGGGTATGACGCCGGAACAAGCTGCACAGGATATTAAGCACTTTCTCAGATTCGGTGCAATGATGGTTCGGAAAGGAAAAGCTGACTCAATGGTAGCCGGTGCATTGTCCGCAACAGCAGATGTTCTGCGGGCCGGTCTGACAATAATCGGAACTGCACCCGGCATGAAAACAGCATCCTCCTGCTTTGTTATGGATACACACAATAGCAAATGGGGTACCGACGGTCTGATGATTTTTTCTGATTGCGCTGTTATTCCTGTTCCGACTGCTGAACAATTAGCAGATATTGCGGTTTCAGCAGCGGATTCCTGCCGCAAAATGCTGAATGCGGAGCCGGTTGTTGCAATGCTGTCATTTTCTACCAAAGGTTCCGGCGGTAACAATGACAATGTACTCCGGGTACAAGAAGGCGTAAAACTGGCAAAAGAAAAAGCGCCGGATCTGCTGCTTGACGGGGAATTACAGGCAGATGCCGCACTTGTGCCGTCTGTAACAGAAAAAAAGGCGCCGGGCAGCCCTGTTACTGGTAAAGTAAACACACTGGTATTCCCTGATTTGGGAGCCGGAAATATCGGATACAAATTAGTCCAGAGACTTGCCGGAGCAGATGCATTCGGACCGTTCCTCCAAGGTTTTGCAAAACCCATCAGTGATTTGTCCAGAGGTTGTTCTGCGGAAGATATTGTTGCAACCGCTGCTGTCACTCTGGTACAAGCTGGAAACTAAAATCTACAGATTCCAGCAGGACTGAACCGTCTGTAACCGGCGGGAAAATACAACACCCGCCGGTTACAGACGGTTCACAGACACTTTGTCATATTCCACTTCATTATATTTTATAGAAAATGAAACATCCACAGACAGATAGTACACTGGAAATACATTTATCCGTCTGTTACCGGGCTGTACCGGAATGCAATAATTCTGCTTAAACACAATATGCAGTACAAAAATCTTTCCGTTATTTGAAAATAT
>CALXOI010000142.1 GCA_944389965.1 uncultured Treponema sp. | reverse complement strand
ATCACTGGTTGTTTCTGTTGCAATGCGTTGGATGGCCGCAACCAGTATGTCCCGTGCTTTTTTTTCAGAAGTCAGTTGTGATTCCTGTTCAATTTTGTTCAGCAATGCCTGTGCATCATGTTTTGCTTCATTTTCAAGATTCTGAATGATAAGGTTTTTTGCCTCTTGTGCTGATAAACCGGATATTCTTTCCAATTCCTGCCGGTAGCGTTCTTCTTCTGTTGTCAGTACATTTTCCCGTTCGGTAATTTTTTGCTCCCGGGTAACGAAATCCTGCTCTTGTTTGTCAAGGTCGGTATTCCGTTTATCCAAAGCTTCTTCTTTTTGTAAAAGACGCCGTTCCAGCCGTTGTAAATCGCTTCTGCGTTCACGGTTTTCCCGCTCCTGCTGCTTTTGTTCCCGAATGAGTTGTTCTTTCGCTTCCAGTAAAATTTCTTTTTTCTGAGCCTCTGCTTCTTTTATAGCGTCCTGTTTGATCCGTTCCGCTCTTTGTTCGGATGCAGATAGTTGAAATCTGGCATACAGCCAGCGAATTGTCCATCCAAGAACAAGTCCTGCAGCAGGGAGGGCAATAAACAACCATAAATCCATATTCCATCTCCTTGCTATTTTATAGAAATGTTCTATTATAAACCTTATCACAAGTTTCCGGTATTGTCAAATATTCAATTTTATTTATACTGAAATTGTGCAGCCTGCTTGTGGAAATTGTATGCGGAGGATTAAGATGGGTAAGACAATAGCAGTTATTTTTGTATGTCACGGTAATATCTGCCGGTCAACCATGGCAGAATATGTGATGAAATTTCTTGTCGGGCAACATAATGCCGGGGATATGTTTGAAATAGATTCAGCTGGTACCAGCCGGGAGGAAGAAGGAAATCCGGTACATCCGGGGACTGTAGCAAAATTACGGTCTGCCGGTATCCCGGTTGGGAATCACCGGGCCCGGAAAATTACGCCGGCTGATTTTTACCGGTTTGATTATATTATTGGAATGGATAGTGCCAATATCAGAAATTTGGAACGTATGTGCCCGGATCCTGCATTATCCGGAAAAATTTGCAAATTACTGTCTTTTACCGGTTCCGGTGCGGATATTGCAGATCCATGGTATACAGGTAATTTTGATGATACTTTCCGGGATGTAATGGCGGGTTGTTCTGCTTTTCTGTCTTGTATCAGCAGGCTTGATGTGAAAAATTGAATTTTCCATATTTACATATTTTCATATCCGCTATAAAATAGATATATGACTGATTTATTGACAGACAGCGAATTCGATTTGTTTCGTAAAGTTATTTATGCGGAAAGCGGGATAACTTTTTCTGATACAAACAGGTCGATTCTTGACAGCCGTTTAAAGGAACGGCTTCGTGAAAAAAAACTTTCTTCTGTGCAGGAATATTACCGTTTGATTACTTCTGACAAAGAAGAAATGAAACTGTTGCTGGATTCAGTTACAACCAATTTGACCCGCTTTTTCCGGAACCAGCCTCATTTTGATGCGCTGGAGCATTATGTTGTACCTCATTTACTGGCAGAAAAAAAGACGCAGTTTGATAAGAAAATTCGTGTATGGAGTGCAGGTTGTTCTACTGGAGAAGAACCATATACTATAGCAATGATTCTTAAAGATATTCTACCTGCTCCGTATTCTTTTGAAATTTTGGCATCTGATATTTCTCTGAAATCTTTGATGGTTGGTAAGCAGGGATTTTATCCTGACTCCCGTATTGCCGGAATTCCTGAAAAGTATTTAAACCGTTTTTTTATCAAATCAAATGGCGGTTATCAGGTTATCGATGACATAATGAAATCAATCCGGTTTGACTACCATAACCTGAAATATGCTCCGGCAACACGGAACTTTGATATTGTTTTCTGCCGGAATGTTCTAATTTATTTCGATTCAGCGGCACAGTTAGAAGTCATCAATCATTTTTGGGATGCAATGGCTGCTCATTCGTATTTATTTATCGGACATTCCGAGTCTCTGTTTGGTATGAAAACTAAATTTGAATTCCTGAAAACGGACTGGGCGTGTTTATATCAGAAAACAACATAATTATGTAGTTGTATTGGGGTTCGTATGGAATCATCAGAAATTGGTGTTTTAATTGTAGATGATTCTGCATTGATGCGGAATTTGATATCAAAAATTATTGATAATACGCCCGGCTTGACTGTTGCCGGTAAAGCTATGAACGGTCAGTTCGCCTTAGAAAAGCTTGCTACCTGTAGTCCCGATGTGATTGTTCTGGATATTGAAATGCCGGTAATGAACGGATTGGAATTCCTGCGTGAACGAAAAAAACGTGGCATTGATATTCCGGTTATAATGCTTTCCAGTTTGACAACGGAAGGGGCTGCGGTTACGATGCAGTGTCTGGAATTAGGTGCCAGTGATTTTCTGACAAAACCTGGCGGATCATCCAGTGGAGATTTAAGTGCTGTCGCAGCCCGGCTGGCGGAACTGTTGCCGTCGTATGGCGGTCAGTATGCCCGGATAAAAAAACACAAAAATATTCCGGTTCACCGAGAACCGGAATATACAGCGGTTCACTCTGGTTCCGGTGTTGTAAAATTGGTACCGGAAAATCATGCCCGCCAGCCGTATGAAAATATTTTTACAACACCCCGGCAACCAAAAAAGCCTGTGGTAATTACACCCGTCCGGGAAAGCGGTAAAATTGAAGTTATTGCTATCGGTATTTCTACCGGTGGACCGAATGCGTTGCGGGAAGTGTTTAAGGATATCGATCCGGAACTGAAGCAGCCGGTGCTTGTTGTCCAACATATGCCGGCAGGATTTACAGAAGAATTTGCCAATAGTTTGGATCATATCTGTCCGCTGGAAGTAAAAGAAGCCCATGACGGCGATTTATTAAAAAGTGGACGAATCCTGATTGCGCCGGGTAATTACCATATTTATGTTGAACAGCGGTCATTGGCATATGTAGTCCGGTTATCAGATGCCCCTCCCCGAAACGGACATCGTCCTTCGGCTGATGTTCTGTTTGAATCAATTGCAGCAGTATTCCAGAACCGGGCATTAGGTGTTATTATGACAGGTATGGGAAATGACGGTGCTGCACAGCTTGCAGAAATGCGCCGGCAGGGTGCCAGAACAATTGGTCAGGATGAACAATCAAGTATTGTATACGGAATGCCAAAAGTCGCCTGGGAATTAGGTGGTGTCCAGCAACAGGTTGCGTTGCCTGATATGGCTCGGGTGATTAGTTCTCTTGCCCGGGAATTCGGGTAAAATCTACCGGCGGTAAAACGGCTGCAATTTCTGCTTTATGAAAATGGTGTAATCGCCGGGAAATAAACGTAATAATTCCTGTCATCAGGAAAAGCCCGATGAGCACGCCTGCGGCTTTACCTCCTTCTGTAGCGGTTTTTCCTAATAGTTTGGCAACCGGTTCTGCGGTTGCATAGCCTGCTGCTGCAGATAAGATTGGTAGTACTAGAGCTACAACTCCTTGGGTTGCCTGTATCCGTCGGGATGAGCTGATTCGTACAATATCACCTGTTTTTACAGTGAGTTTTAGCGGGTTGGTGACAGGAAACGGTGTTCCCCGTCTCGTACAAACCGGATGGGTACAATTGATGCAGGTATCGCTCAGCAGTGGTGTTACCCAAATTGTCCCCCGGTCTATTTTTATAACATAGGCTTTGTCACGCATAATAATCTCCTTGGGGTAATGCTTTGAGACGGATAGTGCATTCTGTAGCTCCGGTCGTGTTTCCTAACTGCTCATAGGTATCCCTTAGATTATATAATGCATCATAATAGTTCGGATCTATAGTTACAGCTTTTTCAAATGCTTCACAAGCATTGCTGTAATCCCCTTTTGTAAAATAAATGACACCGCTGTTATTCCATAAATGAGTATTCTGGGGGTTTTCTGCCAATCCCGCCGCACAAAAAGTGAGGGCTTCATCATATTCTGACAAGAGGAAACAAATATGTGCAAGGGTTTCAATGATATCTTCATCTTCTGGAGCAAGTTTGAACGCTGTTAAAACCGCATCTTTTGCTTGTTGGATTTTTCCTGCGTCACGATAGGTAATCCCTAAATTATACCATAAAAGATAATTTTTATTTTCCATTGTCAGTGCCCGCTTGAAACACGCAATGGCTTCCGTATAGTTACCCTGTGCTGCAAGTTCGATTGCCTGCGTATTTAAATTTTCAGGACTTTCTTTCATATACAAGTCTCCTGTTTTTTAACATACGTCTTTTTTCTAGTTCCGGCAACTGTCCGGCAATGATTCTGTCGTTTTCTGTTGCATCGCGGTGAATAGTGTAGCAATTTTTTCTGTTGCCGCTGAACCGGGAAACAGTTCCGAAAAACGCATACAGGCGCTTTGTATCATTTTTTCTGCTCTGGCAGTTGCCATTTTTAATACGCCAGCAGTAGTGAGTTCTGCAATACATGATTCCACAGCAGACGAGTTTATTCCTTCTGACCTTGCCCGGGTAAAATAGCTGGCTATAACAGGCAGCCGTTCCGGATTATCTGAGAGATATAGCAGTACCGGAAGGCTTTTTTTCCCTTCTACAATATCATCCCCCCGTTTTTTTCCTTCATTTCCGGTTGACAGATTAATTCCATCATCAAGTATTTGGAATCCAATACCGATGTCTGCGGCAGCTTCTCCCGCTGTTGCAGCTGTTTGATCTTCTGC
>CALXOI010000141.1 GCA_944389965.1 uncultured Treponema sp. | reverse complement strand
TCTTCATCCTCAACTTTCACAGACGGACAGGCAAACCCGTCATAATAAACATGACGTCCACGGTTTGTCAGTTCATCTTGCAGTTAACAAACGAAAAGGAAGAATCATTATCAATGAGATAACATCAATGTATGGTAGAAACAATGAATCCGAGTTCGTACACTCAAGTATAGAAACCGGAAATCTTGTGTATATGGATAAAAAGAGAACTGAAGAGTGGGAGAAAAAAATAAGTTCTGCGGGTAGTCGTGCATTCCGGAACCAATATCCGGGCGAGAGGGCTACTAAGCTCACAGAACCTAGTATAAGTCTACTCACAAAAGAGAGACTTGTCAACTTTATTTCATCACGCCAGCTGATGATTTCGGACGGTACCACATACGGTTTTGCTTATGACGGAAAAATCTATCTTAATCCGGACTTCATGAACTCCAATGCAGCCGTACATGAGTACACCCATCTTTGGGACAAATATATACAAAATACAAATCCGGAACTTTGGGAGAGGGGAAAAGAAGCCTTCAAAAAAACATCCCTATGGGAACAGGTAAAAAATGATCCGTCATATACTGATATTGCCGGGGATGAGGATCTTGTTTTGAGCGAATGCCATGCCCGTATCTGCGGGGAAATTGCCCAAAGTGTCCTTGAAAAAATAGCTCAAGAAGACGGCCGGATAGCAAAGGACACTGTCATTGATTGGGATAAAGAAACGTGGACGTATATCGCACAGAATTTTACACGAGATATTGCTTCATTCATAGAGGTAAAAGACTTCATGAATCTTCCCATAAGGGATTTAATGAATGAAAAAATTATCAGCTATGAACAGGCGACACCGGCAAAAGAGAAGTACAAATATGATGAAAATGATGAGCAAACCCGATACAATAATCTGCTTGTCTATAACTTTATGTTTGATTCAGATAATGACAGTGATTACTATGGAGCAATAAAACTCAACGATAAATTTAATTTTTCCGAATTTGCAGATTTTCACTTGATGAATGCCGTGGAGACATTTAATGAACAGATTGAGTTCAATAAAAAAAAGGAAAAAAAAGCTGTAGAACAATATCATAGTATTTCATCACGCAAAGGAAAGGGACAGGAAGAAAGACTGGAAGAAAAACGATTCCTGCTGGAAGATATACAATTCTATAAGCAAAAACAACGCATAATAAAAAACGGTTTGGATAAAGTTGAAAAGGAATTAAAAAAACGACAGACAGAATCAGTTATTAAGGAACTTGAGGCAGAAAAACAATTGTTATCGCAGTTCATGCCTCCAGAGCAGCTTTTTACGACACTTGATTTGCTTGCAGGTGAGGAAAGAAGTTTCTTTGCCGGGAAAATAAAAGAAATTGCAACCGCAATTGAAAGTGCTCCCAAAATATATGAAACAGACGGGATGAAGGAACACCCTGTTGTTTTACGGTATTTCCATCCGACCGGAACAGAAACACTGGTTTGTGAAATCGGGACGGACGGGGAAGCATTCGGATACCAGGTCATAAACGGCGACTGGAATGCTTCAGAATTCGGATATTTAAATATTGATGAGATAAAAAATATTCCGGGAATGGAAATTGATTATCATTTTCCGGAAAACATGAGCATTGAGCGGTGGCTGTATACCCAGTCTCCGGAACATTTCCGGGAATACGCGGATTTATTTGAGCAGCCTACACAAGAAACTCCTATGCAGGCTCCTGCGCAGGAGACGGTTACCCCGATTAATATGAACGGATTAGATAACACTATGGTACTCAATGGAAATACATATCCGGTAGCGGAGATTGAAGCAAGTCTTGAAAAAGACCTACAAGAAATTTTCAAAACCTTTATTCCTGAACCGTACATCGGAGGAGTAAAAATTTACCACAATCCTGAAGAACCAGGAAAAATTAATCTTTTAGTCCAATACGGAACCGACAAAATCGAGGGGGAATGGACAGAGGAGGCACTATCAAATGAGCTTAAACGTGAACACATAACATTCAACGGAATTGAAGTGAACGTGAAGGCAATATCACCTGATAGGACAGGAACTATTGACGAGTACCTTGCTATGTTGGAAGAGAATAATATTATGATTGAGCATGAAGGACAGTTTAATCAGACCTCTGGTGTAGATATCTCTTCAGATAATCTTGATGCAAAAAAACCGGAAACTATCGGTGACATTGATGTAGAAACACTCCGCAAGGCATTAAAAACAGCTTTGGAAGAGACAGCAGAGGAATTACCGTATACACCTTTCACACGGGAAAATTACAACACATTATTTCCTTATTCAAAAGTTGAAACACCACTGGGGGCTGTTAAATTAGGTACCCATCAGTTTGAAAAACTGGAACAAAAAGACAGACAATATATATTGCAGGCAGTCCATGATACCCTTGCAGATCCGAGTATAGTTATCAAAGAAACGGGAAAAGATGTTTTTGGTGAAGATAAGATTTCAAATATTTTTGCAAAATCGTATATATTTCCCTCTGATAAAGCACGTGCCATCCAATCCGTTGTAGTTTCTATTGACGGGGAAAATATTTCAATCACCACCCATCAAAGGGATATATCAAATGTGGTGAACAAAATAAAAAAGCCTGACCAGCTTTTGTTTGCAGCTGCAAGAGTCAGGCTTTTGGTTGAGCGTATGGATAAACCAGTGACGGTCAACCCAACAAGTGAATCCGGATACGCCGAACCACTTAATGATAGTATACGGAAGACTTCCAGAAAGTCAACAAACATGAAACACAACTTTTTTCCCAAAGTTTTAATCTTGAGGGAAAAACATCGGCAGAAAAAGTCAAAGAAATAACGGAAAAACTGAAAACAGGTGTCAGCGGAATATTTGAAAGTGGCCAATATGAGCAGTACCTTAAAGTCATGTCAAAATTCCACGACTACAGTACCAATAATACAATTCTCATTGCCTTACAACGTCCCGATGCGACACGTGTTGCAGGTTTTACTACATGGAAAAATGAGTTTCAGCGAAGTGTAAAGAAGGGAGAAAAAGGGATAAAAATTCTTGCCCCGATGTTCTTTAAGAAAGAACCTCAAGAAAAGGATGTAACAGACAGCGAAACACTCTCCCGTGAAAATCAGGAACAGGAAGAAAATGAAGAACAAATTATAACCCGGTTCATTGTTTTGATTTTATATTTTTTAAAATACCACGGTAAACGGCCTTGTAAGGTTCGCCACATTCTTTCAATCCGTCCTTTAACCTGTGGTGACCAGACTAAAATTTGATTGATCTGCAAATCAAAATTTTCTCTCTTATACGGATGTGTGTGGATAAAAAATACGTGTGCATAAAAAAAAGGTGTGTGTATGTATGTGTGTGTGAGGGAGGGGGGTAGCAATACGCATATAAATCCCCTTTATTACGCCTTATCGGAACAGATTTTAAAAACTAAAAAATATTTAGAATTAACAAATTCCATTGACACCCGTATCTATTGCAACACCGCTTCACAGTAAAAAATTATTTCCTTGCAAAAGATAAATATTTTATTTTTCTATTTCTTGATTTATATACCATACCCCGTTACTGAATACCAACAGGTGATTGATAATGACTGGAATCGTAAAAAATATAATTTCAAAAATCACCATAAAATAATTTCAAGAAAAATCAGGACCGCTTCTGACTGAACAGATATTACATCATCCATAAAAAAGCCTGCCGGAAAATCCGGCAGGCCTTCTATTATACCAGTAACACAACAACCGCAATGTCACTCGTTATATTGTGTCATTAACCGGCATATGTTGCAATAAATACTCCTGCAGCAATTGCTGTTCCAATAACACCGGCAACATTCGGTCCCATTGCATGCATCAGCAGGAAGTTTGACGGATCGTATTCCATTCCGACTTTATTGGAAACACGGGCTGCCATCGGTACAGCAGACACACCGGCTGAACCAATCAGCGGATTGATCTTTTCTTTCAGGAACAGGTTCATCAGTTTTGCCATGAGAACACCGCCCGCCGTTGCAATTGCAAATGCAATCAAACCCAGTATAATGATTCCCACCGCATTCAAATTCATAATCTTTTCAGGTGTCATCTGCGAACCAACACCCAATGACAACAGTATAGAAACAATATTCAACAGTTCATTTTCCATTGTCTTTGACAGACGGTCAACAACACCACACTGTTTCACAAAGTTTCCGAATGCCAACATACCAATCAGAGGAGCCGCAGCGGGAATGAACAAAATGGCAAGAATCAACAACAATACCGGAAACAAAATCTTTTCCGCTTTTGATACCGGGCGAAGCTGTTTCATTTTAATATGCCGTTCTTTATCTGTTGTCAACAGTTTCATAATTGGCGGCTGAATCATAGGAACCAGAGCCATATATGAATAAGCGGCAACCGCAATAACTGCCATCATATGGGGTGCCAGTTTACCGGAAACATAAATTGATGTTGGACCATCAGCACCACCAATAATTGCAATTGCACAGGCTTCAAACATATTATAATCGACGCCTGGAATCAGATTCATCAGTGCAACACCAAACAGAGTGATAAATACACCGAGCTGTGCAGCACCACCCAGCAATGCCATTTTCGGATTTGCCAGCAACGGACCGAAATCTGTCATTGCTCCGATACCCATAAAGATAAGCATCGGAAAGAATTCGTTACCGACACCAGCTTCATAAATAATGCGGAGCATACCG
>CALXOI010000140.1 GCA_944389965.1 uncultured Treponema sp. | reverse complement strand
GCCAGTTCCTGTTCCAGCCGGGTAACAACTTCTTCACAGGCACGGCGCTCGTATCCCATATCTGCAAGGGCTATGGTTACATCCTGCCATTTACCGGCAGTACCCGGCGGATTGGTTCGGATGACCCCAGTGCCGGAAAATGCCAGTTTGCCTTTCAGTGTCAGCATCATTTTTTGCGCTGTTTTTTTACCCACTCCGGGAAGTCGTTCCAATTGCGCCAGATCCTCGCTGTCCAGTGCCTGTACCAGCTGTTCTCCGCTGATACCCGACATTATTTTTACTGCTCCCCGGCTTCCTACTCCGTCTACTTTCAGCAGATCAAGGAACAGGTTCCGTTCTTCCGGGGATGAAAATCCGAACAGTTTCATGACATCTTCCCGGTGCTGCATCCAGGTGTAAACCCGTGTTTCCTGGCCTACCGGCGGAAGGCGGTCAAGGGTTGAATCGGGGACGGTAATATCCCATTCAACGCCGTGGGTATCCAGGTATAATGTCTGGGGTAGTTTTGCGCTGATTATTCCGTACAGACTATTAAACATACGGAAAGTATACCGGAAATCGGCACCGGGGGGAAGTCTTTACCTCTGGAAATACAGTCCGGGAACCGGTATACTGTGCCGTGGCCTGTGCATATTTTATAGCACAGGAAAATTTATCCGAATCATAAAGACGGTATGGGGAATACGTGGGGGTATTTATGGATATTGTAGTTTTAGATGGCTATGCGCTTAATCCCGGTGATATAAGTTGGAAACAGATTGAACGGCTGGGCAACATTACCGTGTATGACCGGACTGCTGCGGAGGAAACCGTTTCCCGCATCGGTCATGCTGAAATTGTACTGACAAATAAAACGCTGATAACAGAATCTGTACTGGAGTTATGCCCGGCTGTCCGGTATATCGGTGTACTGGCAACCGGATACAATGTGGTTGATTTAAAGGCCTGTTCCAGCCGGGGAATTATCGTGACTAATGTTCCCGGCTACAGTACCCGTGCGGTGGCGCAGTTTGTATTTGCCCTGCTGCTGGAAATATGCAGCCATGTCCGGCTTCACGGGGATTCAGTGCGCCGGGGGGATTGGATTACATCACCGGATTTCTGTTACTGGAAAGCGCCGCTGGTGGAACTGGACGGAAAGACACTGGGGATTTTTGGATACGGCAGTATCGGCCGTACCGTGGCGCAGATTGCCCAGTCATTCGGAATGAACGTGTTATGCTGTACCCGAAGCCCGGACAAGATTCCTGCCGGCAGCGGTGTTTTTCCTGTTGACCGGGAGCAACTATTTGCCGGGTCTGATGTCATTTCATTGCATACGCCTTTGACAGAAGAAACAGAAAATCTGATAAACCGGCAGACTCTTGCCCGGATGAAAGACGGGGTTATTATCATCAATACTGCCCGTGGACCGCTGGTAAATGAAGCTGATATGCGGCAGGCGCTGGAATGCGGTAAAGTCGGCGCATACGGTGCGGATGTTGTCTGCCGGGAACCTATGGCAACAGACAATCCCCTCAAAGATGCCCCGAACTGTATTCTGACGCCCCACATTGCCTGGGCAACAAAAGAAGCCCGGCAACGGCTTATGGGCATAGCTGCGGATAACATCGCTGCGTTCCTGCAGGGTAATCCGGTGAACCGGGTCTGTTGAAAGCACGGCAACCGGTTTAAATGCAGGGATTTGTTTCCGATACGGGCAGGTGCCGCTTGCCGCTGACCGGCGTTTTCCCCAGTCCGGCGTTCACGTGGTTTGTCCTGGATATGTTAAACGGCTGCGTATTCTTGCTGTGTTGACAGATTTGTTCCGGCGAGGCTCCTCTTGTGAAAAATCCTGTTTTTCTCTATTATATGGGCATTATGTTAGATAAAATGCGGAATATCGGAATTATGGCGCACATCGATGCGGGTAAAACCACAACGACGGAGCGTATTTTGTATTATACCGGTAAAATCCACCGTATCGGTGAAATTGATGACGGAGCCGCCACTATGGACTGGATGTCCCAGGAGCAGGAACGGGGTATTACCATCCAGTCTGCTGCAACCACTACATACTGGCGTGATTATCAGATAAATATTATTGATACTCCAGGGCATGTTGATTTTACTGCAGAAGTAGAGCGTTCCCTGCGTGTTCTTGATGGTGCGGTTGCAGTTATCTGTGCTGTAGGCGGTGTCCAGCCCCAGACGGAAACGGTATGGAATCAGGCTGATGAATATAAAGTGCCCCGCATTTGTTTTGTAAATAAAATGGACCGTACCGGTGCAGATTTTTTTGCTGCGATGGAAGATGTTCATGTAAAATTCGGGGCAGTGACGGTTGCCCTTCAGATACCTATCGGTTCCGGCAGTGATTTTGAGGGTGTCATTGATTTGCTTCGGATGAAGGAAATCCGCTGGGATGCGGAATCCGAAGGTGAAAAAATGACCGAATCTGATATTGACGGCTCCCGTATGGAAACAGCCCTCAAATGGCGGGAAAAACTCATTGATGAAATTGCCGCTCATAATGACGAGATAGCAGAATTATTTCTGATGGGAGAAGAGATTCCGCTGGAAACACTTCAGACCGAAATACGCAAGGGAACAATCAACCGGACTTTTGTACCGTTCCTGTGCGGAGCATCCCGCCGGAATACCGGTGTTCAGCCCCTTATTGATGCTGTCGTGGATTACCTGCCGGCACCGGATGAAGTTCCTGCGGCAAAAGGGATTCAGGTTAAAAAAGAGGAATATGTTGAGGTTCCCTGTAAACCGGACGGAATGCCGTTAGGGTTGGTATTTAAGATTCAGTATGACCGGGAAGCCGGCAGTTTGTGTTACGTCCGTATGTATTCCGGTAAAATCAAAGCCGGGGATCAGGTGTTCAATGTTGGCAAAAAAAAGCGGGAGCGGGTAAACCGGATTCTGCGGATGCATTCAAATAAAAGTGAGCCCATGGACAGTGTTTCTGCGGGAGATATAGCCGTGTTTATCGGTCTTAAACTTGCCCAGACCGGTGATACACTGGGCAGCGAAGGAATGCCGGTTCTGCTGGAAAATATGCATTTTCCCGAACCGGTGATTTCTGTTGCGGTTGAACCAGCAGCGTTATCTGACCGGGATAAGTTAAAAGAAACGCTGGAAATTTTGTCAAAAGAGGATCCTACCTTTACATCCCGGGAAGATGCGGAAACCGGACAGTTGATTATTTCGGGAATGGGTGAGCTTCATCTTGATGTACTCGTCACTCGTATGCTGGAAGATTTTAAAGTAGAAGCCAGGGTAGGTTCCCCACAGGTTACTTACCGGGAATCTGTCACTGCCGCTGCTGACCATACGGAAATTTATTCCCGTGTACTGGGTGGCAAAGAAAATACAGCCGGTATTACCCTTCATGTGGAGCCCCGGCCGACAGGCAGCGGCAACTCTTATGAATGTACCGTTAAAAAAGGAACGGTTCCGGAAGAAATCCTTGCAGCTGTAGAAAGCGGTATTACCAACTCATTTGCATCAGGGATTAAATACGGGTATCCCTGTACGGATATTGCGGTGACAGTTTCTGCATTGGACTACAATGAGGTAACATCTACGCCGTTTGCTTTTGAAGCATGTGCTGTCGCCGCATTTGATGCAGCCTGTGAAAAAGCCGATCCTGAACTTTTGGAACCGGTTATGAATGTAGATATTGTCTGTCCCAAAGAATTTGTAGGTGACGCCATGAGTCAGGTAACGCAACGGGGTGGTATTATATGCAGTATGGAATCAAAAACAGGCGGCGATATTGTCCATGCCCAGGCACCGATGGCAAAAATGTTTGGTTTTTCTACAAACCTGCGGTCTGTTACCCAAGGACGGGCTTCTTTTGGTATGGAATTCAGTCATTTCCAGGTGAAACCCGGCGGACTGGGTAATGCTTGGTAGAAAGAAAAAATAGGTGTTGCCGGTAGCACGGTACCAGAACCACCGGTTGTACGGTGCTCCGTAATCTGGCGGTGTCTGGCTTGTGGTGCTGCATCTCATATTTTGAATGATAAAAGCGGCGCGGGAATTCCTGCCGCTTTTTTTTGTGTCCGGAAAATATTATATGCTGCGGTTGTATGCTGTACTGTAACGGAATCCGGATGCTGCATCCGTAGCACTGAATTATGCAGAAAATCTGCCGGCAGAAACCGGGCTGGATGTATGGGCATGCACACAGAAAATCGTCTGGAAGCGGAAAAAAATACCGGAGCAAATACAGGTTTATTTTTCTGTCCTGCACCGGGAAATAGTTTGTATTTTCCGGTACGGAAGTCTCCTTTTATGACCCGGTTCGGTACCGGCCGGCGGTTTTATATCGGGGAACGGGGTAATATAACCCGGTTGGCACATGACCTAGGTATTATTCCTCCAGTGTATCTATAACCGCCGGTATATGATGCTACCGGATAAAATTTGTCCGTTGCGGTTGCGGTTCTTTTTCCGGAAGACCGAATGTTTCTTTTCCCAGTCGGATTGATTTTATCAAAAATGCCATATTCCGTGCCAATACTCTCATTGTTTGTAAGCCTTCAGCATCCTGTTCCGCTTCGCCCGGTTTCTGCCCGTGGACGCTGTTCCAGTACTGGCTGGATGCAACCGGCATGCCGGAAATTGTAAAGTATTTATTCAGTTCGTCAAACGTTGCCGATAAACCGTCCCGTCTTGCAGTTACAACACTTGCTCCTACTTTCATGGTTTTATCAAAGGTTGTACTGTAAAATAGACGGTCAAGGAATGCAATTAAAGTTGCGTTTGCGGATGCATAATAAACGGGGCTTGCCACGACCAGACCGTCGCATTGTGCAAATTTTGCTGCCGTCTCGTTAACACAATCATCAAAAATACATTTTCCTGTTGTTTTACAG
>CALXOI010000139.1 GCA_944389965.1 uncultured Treponema sp. | reverse complement strand
GCATCTAATTTAAGTACAGCTCCTCAGATAAAGAATGCGGAAGAACTTACAACAGAAATTCTCCGGCGGGAAGAGTTGATGTCTACTGCAATCGGCCGGGGTATTGCGATTCCCCATGTACGACTCACTTCTGTAACAGATTTGGTTATGTCAGTTGGTATCAGCAAAACAGATATAATTGATTTCCAGACAATTGATGATTCTCCGGTACGGTTGCTGTTTATGATTGCCGCCGCATACAACCAACATTCTTATTATCTGCAGACGCTGTCCTTTTTCAGTTCAAAGTTAAAAAGTCACGAATTGCGGGCAGCGCTGCTTGAAGTGGCAACACCGATGGAAGCATACGAACTGCTTATCAGGGAATAATTTTCCGCTGATGCATGGACAGATGCCCGGTATTGTTTGCCGGGCTTTTTTATTTTGTCAGGTACAGCGCTTCTGAAATACTGAATGCCCTGTCACCGATTTTTTCCAGATGACGGACTAAATCGATGTACAGTAATTCCGATTTTACATCAGCGCCGCTTTCCAGCCGTTTCCGGGCAACTTTCTTCAAATTTTTTCTGAACAAATCGATTTGATCTTCCAGCGTCCGGGCTTCTTCCAGCTGTTCGGTTGAAAGGTGCCGGTTTATATTGCTTCTGATGAATTCCAAAAAACGGTTGACTAAATCTATGTAAGGATCTAACCGTTCAAGATCTTCCGGGGCAAAAGACATTTTCTTTTCGACACTCCGGTTCAAAAGCAACCCTACGCTGTAGCAGTCATCAGTCATTGATTCCAGTTCATCCACTATCCTGAGCATTTGGGATATATTGTTACTCTGATTTTCTGTAAGAGGCAGGTCTTTACAGTGTACCAGATATTTTGACAGCTCTTCCTGCATCTGGTCTGCATAAGATTCATCCGCAGCCAATGCTTCTTTACCTGCCATTATATCTGCAGGGTTCCGTTCCCGGAATGATTCCCGGATCCGTTGGAACATCCGGGTGGCGACCGTTGTCATATCGGCAATTTCTTTTTCTGCACGGACTACTGCGGCTGCAGCGTGTTCTTTTTGTCCTGTTTGAGGGAATTCCAGCTTATACGTGTCAGGTGTTTCATTCTGTTTTGGTTTGATAATCTGTTCCGTCAACCGGGCAATCTGCCGGGTAAACGGCAGGAAAATTATTGTGTTTGATACATTGAATACCGTATGTAGCATTGCAATATGTGTGGTCATGGAATCCTGTATCGGACCAGGAACCAGTATATCTACCAATGCCAGCAACGGTTTGAAACAGATGACCGCTATGACTGTTCCCGCTACGTTGAACAGTACGTGTACCAGTGCAGCCCGCCGGGCGTTCACTTTTGTTCCTATTGAAGCAATGACTGCATCGATGGTAGTACCGATGTTGCTTCCCAGTACCATCGCTGCAGCGAATTCCCATGGTAGCAGGCCGTTGTAGGACATGGTCAGAATAATTGCTGTTGCCGCACTGGATGAATGTATCAAAATGGTGATGGCGAGACCTGCAAATATACCGATTGCAATGCTGAGTTCCCCCCTGTTGGTCAGGGAGGAGAGGAACGTCATATTATCAGCATTAACTGTTGGCATAATTGATGAAAGTAAATCCAGTCCTAGAAAGAGCAGACCGAATCCCATCAGGGCTTCTCCTATGGATTCTTTCCTGATTTTTTTTATAGAAGTCAAAATAAAGCCGAGTCCGAATAATGGAACGGCAAAAGCTGATATATTGAATTTGAATCCAAAAAATGACACAATCCATGCCGTTATTGTTGTACCGATATTGGCGCCGAAAATGACACCGACAGATTGCTGTAAAGTTAGTAATCCTGCATTTACAAAAGATACAACCATAACCGTTGTAGCACTGGATGACTGTATAATCATCGTGATAAACAATCCGGTCAGGACGGATAAAATACGGTTTCCGGTCATAAAACCCAGTATCCGGTGCAGACTTTCACCGGCACTTTTCTGGATACCGTCACTCATCATTTTCATTCCGTACAGGAGAAAACCAAGACTGCCGATAAGCTGGAAAATAAATGTCGCAACAATCATCATTGTTCTAATGATAGCAAAAGTCCCTGCAGTGTGCAACGTTTATTGGAGAATGATTTATTAAAAAACAGTTAAAAATTTACAGCTTCCGGTTTATTTCATTCCGTTGCGGTATCAGGTTTTCTCCGGTATACTGTCGGTATGTGTAATCCTTTCCCGGAAGAACCGGCTGGAAATGCCTGCCGCCGGCTGGTATCCATACTTAATTCCGAACAGTGTCTTGATTTTGCCCGTGATAACGGACAGCGGACAACTTCTGGTGAACGGAATCCCCGGCTGTCTGTATCATACCTGTTCCGTCCGGGCAACGGTCAGATGTTCGGGGTACTGGTGTGCCGGGATTCTGCCGGAAATTATGTGGAGCTGAAGGCGTTTTCCGGGCAGTATAACGGTGTGTGGAATGTTCCCGGATGGGTTCCACCGCTGCTGGATACAGATGCTTATAACCGGCAGGTATCACAGGATGATCCTGAAATACAGGAATTGACTCGGCAGATACGGGCTTTGGAATGCCTGCCGGAGGACAGCTCCCGTGCCATGCTGGAATCATTGCGCCGCCGCCGAAGAATATTGTCCCGGGAATCACTCCGTTATATATATAACCTGTACCGTTTTCCCTGTCTGAACGGACATACTGCAACATTTGAGTCGCTGCTGCCGGGATTTGCTTCTGGCAGGGTTTTGCCGCCTGCCGGAACTGGTGACTGCTGTGCACCTAAGCTTTTAGGAGCGGCTTTTTCCCGTGGACTGCATCCGGTAAGTCTTGCGGAAATTTTTTACGGTTCACCTCCGGTATCAGGGAACCGGATACCGGGACAGTTGTATCCACCGTGTCGGGAAAAATGCGGTCTGGTACTGCCGGGTATGCTGGGGTTGAATATTGTATACCGGGATGAACATATTGTTGTTGTAGATAAACCTGCGGGGTTGCTGTCTGTTCCCGGACGGGGTGAAGAGAACAAGGACTGTATTGTTTCCCGTTTGCGTATTCTGTATCCAGACTGTATATCCCAGCCGTCTGTACACCGGCTGGACATGGATACATCCGGTCTTATGGTGCTGGCGTTCACAGCTTTTGCCCACCGGGAGTTATCACGGCAATTTATGGAAAGGACTGTTTACAAAGAATATGAAGCCCTGCTTAGGGGCCGCTGTTCCGGTGAGGCAGGGGGTGATGCATCCGGTCTTGTCCGGAAGAAAGGCCGGATTGAACTGCCGTTCCGGCTTGATGTGGAAAACCGTCCCCGGCAGGTATATGATGAACAGTACGGCAAGACCGGCATTACAGACTGGTATTTTGTTTCCTATGAGCGGTGTTCTGAAACAGTCTGCTCTGACAAGGTGCTTACAAGAATCCGTTTTATTCCCCGGACGGGCCGTACCCACCAGCTCCGGCTTCATGCCATGCATCAAAAAGGCCTAGGAGCGGCAATTCAGGGTGACCGGCTGTACGGAACCAGGTTACCTGGAGAACGGCTGATGCTTCATGCGGCATTGCTGCGATTTATCCATCCGGTAAGCGGGGATATAATGACGTTTGAATCACCGGTACCTTTTTGAAATACACGTTTTATTTGATAAACCAGAAAATTATTGACCGGTTTTCCGGAGATATCCGGACCGGTCAATATTGTAGGAATGCAGACGGTACTTATTCAGCTCTGATTGAGGTATTTTTTACAAGTACATCATGGGATGAACCTTCCGCAATGGATGCTTGGGAAACAAGTGTGAGCTTTGCGTTTTTCTGTAAATCCGGAATGGTCAGGACGCCACAGTTGCACATAGTGTGGCGGATTTTACTCAGTGTCATGCTCACATTGTCATGAAGGCTTCCCGCATAGGGAACATATGAATCGACACCTTCTTCAAACGCCATTTTTTTTGCCCCTCCCAGATCGTAACGCTGCCAGTTCCGGGCGCGGTTGGAGCCTTCTCCCCAGTATTCTTTAACGTAATTGCCGTTTACAATCAGTTTATTTGTCGGACTTTCATCAAACCGGGCAAAGTACCGTCCCAACATGACAAAATCAGCACCCATTGCCAGTGCCAAAGTAATATGGTAATCATGCACAATCCCGCCGTCAGAACAGATGGGGATATATATTCCGGTTTTTTCATAGTATTCATCCCGGGCTTTTGCCACTTCAATTGTTGCGGTTGCCTGCCCGCGCCCGATTCCTTTTTGTTCCCGGGTAATGCAGATAGAACCGCCGCCGATACCGATTTTGACGAAATCAGCGCCGTTTTCTGCCAGAAACATAAATCCGTCCCGGTCAACGACGTTACCGGCACCGACCCGGACATGGTCACCGAATGTGGTATGGATGTCGTGGAGTGCTCGTTTCTGCCATTCGGAAAAACCTTCCGATGAATCCAGACAGAAAATATCAGTACCCGCATCAATCAATGCCGGTACCCGCTCCATGTAATCCCGTGTATTGATACCGGCACCTACAATATACCGCTGACGGTTGTCCAGTAATTCAAGGGGATGCTCTTCATGGGAAGCGTAATCTTTTCGGAAAACCATGGATACCAGACAGCCGTTTTTATCGATAACCGGCAGCGAATTCAGTTTGTGTGTCCATATCAAATCGTTGGCTTCGCTCAGGGAAATGCCATCTTGTCCGACAATCAGATCCTCAAACCGGGTCATATACTCACTGACTTTTGCTGCCGGATTGACTTTGTTAATGCGGAAATCCCTGCTGGTAATAATTCCCAGCAGCTTACCCCGGGGGCTGCCGTCCTGGGTAACCGCAACGGTGGAATGTCCGGTTCTGTTTTTCAAATCAACAACATCCTGCAGGGTCTGATCCGGCTTAATATTTGAATCGGAAGTGACAAATCCCGCTTTATAAGATTTTACCCGGCGGATCATTTCTGCCTGCTGCTCTATTGTTTGGGAACCGTATATAAAAGAAATCCCGCCTTCTTTTGCCAGTG
>CALXOI010000138.1 GCA_944389965.1 uncultured Treponema sp. | reverse complement strand
CTAGCATGGTGGCTGTTTGATGAACTAACTTTTTTTTATACCTTGCCGGAATCGAATCATAAAACTGCTTAGCATATCTTATCTTTTCTTGGGCATCTTCTTCATTGTATGAAACAAACTGCTTGGTATATTGAGTCCTTGCCGGGTCCAGTGCTTTTACAAGGCCTTTAATCGCTACCACAAAAGAAAATCCTGTCTGTCGGCTTTTCAATAAACAAATATATCTGTTGCGGTTCTTTATAAAATCATCCTGCCAAAAATCAAGTTCAATGTCTTTATGGTCGTATTTCATAAAAGCATAAATATAATTTAATTTTTCTGTTGGGGTCCATAAATCCATTTATACTAATCCTCTTCTTCACGCTCTACTGCACCAATTGAAGCAAGTTCAGACATATCCGCCGTCTCTTTGTTTGCCCGGATTATTTTTGTTTTTAACCGTACTTTTTCACCAATAATTTCTGCAGTAGTTTCTACATCAAAATCACTTTTGTCTTCTTCCTGATTATCAAAGAGTTTGCTATAAATATTTATAAGATCGTTTTCTTCTTTCACAATATCCGGTGTAATATAATTTACAATTCCGCGTTGCCCCTCAAACTTTACACCCATAATCATTCTTTTTTGTTTTTCCGTAAGTTCGCTTTTTGGTTTTACATTACCTCTTATAAAAGAAGCCCCTTCGTCAGTTTGAGTAAGTTCGATGTCATATACATCAAGCGGATTGAACATAGCGCGCTCTTTCTTCCGTTCAATAATACGCATAATCTCATTTTTTAAGTCTACTTTGGTATACTTTTCAGCAACTTGTGACTGGATGTTTTTTATTTCCCGATACACTTTTTCATTTTCTATCAAGTGCTGCGCTTGTGCTTTGAGAGTTTTTGAATCTTTATAACCGGCTTTTCTGGCTGCGTCTGTTGCGTTATATTTGCCGCAATTAAAGAACTGGAATACATAAAATATGACAAACCGTTTTTGATTGTCAGGAAGGTTTTCATTCCAAGTGAAGAAATTTCCGTCTATAATTTTATCATCGTCGATTTTACAAAAAAGCGGCGTATTTCCTTCTTTTGTCTTTCTCATGAGAACACCTCACTAAAACGGCGTTCTTCTGACGTTATACGCAATAGAGTTATTGTATGTTTTTTCGTTCATCGGTCTTTATATCCTCTTTGCATTTATGGAGTGGATAACCTATAAACTTGTGTCCGTTTTTATTAAACACCTCCAGTACATCACTCTCACACACAACCACCGTTGTGTTACTTGTGGCAATATATTTGATTTTTGCTCCGCATTCCGGGCACACCTGCATAGTTACGCCCCCAGAAATTTTTTCAATGTTTCACCCTTGAATGATTTTGAATATGCATACGCAATAACAGCTCCGTTTTCAAAAACGAAAACAATCGCACCGTTAAACATTGGCCGCCGGGATTCATTCAACAATTCATTGAGAATGATGTTTCCGTCCTCTGTTTTGGTTACCGGCAATTCATGTCTGTTTGCTTCGTTAATTGCCACAGCATTTCCGTTTTCAAAACTAAGTTTTACACTACCAGTGAATTTCCGGTCTTGTTTACCGTTAAGATACTCAACAATACAATTAAAACGCTCTTTCATGTTCCCACCGTTTTAATATGTATCATCGGTCAGTATGATACGTATGATTTTTTTGAATTCTTTCTTGCCTTTATTTTACTATATGCGATTTGAAAAATCAATTATTATGATTCTCTAAATATATAATCCGGATATTGCCATTGTACCAAGGCTTTTTTCAGACTATACACAGGATTCTTTCGGGTAATTTCAGATTTTACATCCTCTATAATTTTTTTCCCGCCTTCCACATAAACAAAATCGGCGATATAAAAACGCTCTCTTTTGTTACCACCAGATTTTGGGCAAATAGAAAACCGTACCTGTATTTTTAAATCCTCAATAAGCCCTGATTTTTGTAACATTGATAACTCTTGATACCGTTTACTCTCTTTTTGAGAATCAAACACAATACCGTTTACCGTAGTTTTTTTATTACCATATTTAGGCCGTCTGCTGCCACAATGTGGTATATATCCAGGTACAAAATTATTTTTCATTTTTTTCTCCATCGTACTCCATATATTTACTCCTTACAAAAAGACGTTAAAATCTTTCTTAAAAAGAAAGACAAGTGCAATTTTTAACCGTTGAAAGAAGTTCGCACTCCGTGCTTTAGCTTCAATGTACCTTCTCACTTGCTCAAAAGCTGTTGAATAATTTTTATTCATAGCTTTTCTTATTTGTCTGTTGTATTTGTTTCCCATTGTATTCTCCTAATTTCCCGGGCCAATGGTTTTGACCTCATCAGGTTTGTAAGCTCCTGTACATCCAATATTTCAAACACATAGTATTTTTTGCCTGGCTCTGCACCCCATTCTGGATTGCCGTACCCTCTTATTACCACAGCGGATATTTTTGCTGTAGGTTTATCGTTGCCGTATCCGTTGCGGATATACACATTTTCTATTTTTACTGGTTTCCAGTTTTCAAAGTTTATTTTATCGTAGAAACCCAACTCTCCCATTATTCTTGTTCGCCAGTAGTTATTTACTTCCCGATATTCTTCTCTTTTCTCACCGGAAATAATCATGTCGTACCATTTCTTTTTTATGGGTAATATCAGCATTGCTCCTCCTCTTTTTCCGGTTTGATATTCAGCAATACTTTCATTGCCGCATATGTATAATCCAAAGCCTTCTGCAGCGATACCATTACCAATAGATTTTTATTATTTTTTCGTTGTTCTTTTTTTAAACTTCTTACCAGACGGTTTTCTGTCTTATTCAAAGAATTTAAAATAAGCATAATTTCTTTTATTTTCATTACTCCTCCTTTTTGTAGGAAAAACACATACCGGATTCTTCAACCACAACACCTTCCTCATACTCTTTGTGGCAGAAAAAACATTCGCCTTCGAATCCACCCCGTTTCCCGTACTTGCAGTTTCAAAAATGGAAATAACAACTCCTCTGTCATTTTATCTCCTTTTCTCTATATTCAGCACATGCAGGAACATGAATTGGAATATATTCTGGGTTACCGTCATCTTTGATCATTTTTAGAAATTGAATTCTATAACCTTTCATAGGGCAACTGTTCCAATAACAGGTATTACAACTTAATTCTTTCATACCACATCCTTTTTAACGGGAAAATGAGTATTTTTTCCACCATTTGTCACATATAACTCGTCTTTTGTACCCCGGTAAGATTCACCCCTGAATTCAAGGATCATACCAGAACCACGGAACCTGTCCGTTGCAGCAGTACCGATAAAACCCGCCAGTTCCTTCCCCCACATATTGGAAATGAATATGGCAGATTTATAGTATTCGTATAAATCATTGATTATGTCGAATAGCCGGAAGCTTTCCCACTCAGGGACCGGCCAACGCCCTATCTCATCAATCACACGAAATTTCCCGGCAATAATTTCAGAAAGAACATCTTTGGGATTGATACCGCTTGAAAAACGTTCCGCATCCCGTAACCGCTGCATAATTTTGTGACTTTTAAAATAAGCGCAGGATACACCCATCCGGCAAAGTTCATGTATGACAGCAACCGAAAGAATTGTTTTTCCTGTGCCCGGATTTCCGCATAACCATAAGAAACGCATTTTTCCGGCAGCTACATCGTCAATATAATTCCTGATAATAGTTTTTGTTGCTATATCTCCTTTTCCAGCCGTTACATTCTGCAACTCTCCAAGCTCTGAAAATTCCACATTACGAAACTTTTCAGAACCACAGGCTTTAATAAAACTCTGTTCGCACATTTCCTCCCGTGCTTTTTTTTCAGCCATCTCAACTTCAGCGTCTCTGCCCAATCTGATTCCCAAATCAAAATTATTTTTGTCAAACATTTATCACCTACGGCTTAAAATAGTTCCACCCGGGTATCACATCCGGTCTGTGATACAGCGGACCCGTATTTCCGTATCGTCTTTCCCGAATCATCCAGAAAATTGACCTCCCGGAAATTCTCTTCCAGACAATCTTTAAATAACTTTGACGCCACGAAACGGTCGAATGTCATTTCTTTCGTAACCCAGTACTGGCTCCCTCGCAAAACTTTTATGTAATTTTCGCATGCGGCAACAACACTGTCAGAGTGATACCCCTTCAGTAACGGCAATGCCATCCGGAAATCCCTCTGCAAAAAAGACAGGAAATTTCCGTTGCAGCACGGAAGTTCGTTTTTATCCCACAAATCAAAAATACTTCTTGCATACTTAACCTGTGCCTCCGGAATAAATGATTCAGGTAAAGAAAAGTTGTTTTTACACACACACAATTCTTCATCATCTTTTTGTATGTCATTTTCTGTTTCTGCCATTTCTGTGTGTGTGTTTATAACTGGTTCTTTAAACTGGTTTATAACTGTTACATTCATTTGCCCATTTTGGGCATTTTCATTTTCCTTTTCAGGTTCTTCGATTTGCCCGTTTTGGTAAATGGATTTTCCTTTTTTGGTGACTGCATACCACTTTGTCCGGTCATACTTATTTGAATTGAAACATCCTGAAACAAGAAGGCCTTCATCTTCAAGATGTTTTATAGCGCTTATTATCTTTTTTTCAGTCAAATACGGAAAAAGTTCAGAAAGTGCTTTGATACTGTTATATGTCCAGGCAAGACCGTCCTTCATATTTTTTCTGTTAGCTTCATTTTTCTGACACCAGAAATACATATATTCAAGTATGACAGCCTCTGCCATTCCGTATTCAACAGCAACCTCTACATTAAAACTATGGTTCATTCTGCCCCTCCCATTTCATTTATATTAAAAGTGCTTGCAAAGCACAGTTCCAATTGCTGTTCTTTTTCCCATTTGTAGGCTTTAAATCTGTTTTCTTGTGCATCAAAGTACTCTTTGTCAATTTCACATCCCACAAAATCAAGACCCATTTCATAAGCTGCAATCCTGGATGAACCGCCTCCAAGGTGGGTGTCAAGAATTTTATTGCCAGGTTTTGTATA
>CALXOI010000137.1 GCA_944389965.1 uncultured Treponema sp. | reverse complement strand
CATACATCGATGTTATCTCATTGATAATAATTCTTCCCTTTCGTTTGTTAACTGCAATGGGAATAATGATAGAGCGATTTTCAGAATCTTTCCGTTCCGTAAAAAATACATAACTGTCTTCCCTTGTTCTTGATGTAAATACCATCACAGGGTCTGCCAACAGCTTTGGAATTGCACGGACATCATCCATGGTAAGATTATGCCCTTGGGATTCATAAGGGTATCGTGGTTCTGGGCGGAGTATTTTCATTATTGTTGAGCTCTGTATTTCAACAGGTTCATCAGTTATACCTAATGCTTTCATAACCGGGGGAATTTTCCCGACTTGGATTAGCCGAAACGGATTCATTTTGTTTTTTTCCCAGTCGTCGAGGCTTTTGTTGAAACGTTCTATATCGTCTTTATTAAATGAAAAATATGCGTTTATTTCATCGGATGAGAGTTGCTTCATGGATTTTTGAAGTAAAGTTTCTTTGTGCAAAATTTTTTCAAACTCGTTTTTATCCGTAATAACTTCAATACCTACTGATTTAAGTTTTTCAAGTACAAAAGAGGTGGCTATATCCGGTTTTTGTTCAGGAGGATTCTTTTCAACAACAGTATTAACAAGTTCCGGATGTATTGCTTGCACAGCTTCAAGAAAGTCTTCTTTTGACATAACTTTTCCTTCATGCTGAATTACAATATTATCTGTACTTCTTCCCAATTGAACATTGTTTTCATTTATTTTTTCAATTATCCAATTTTCACCGCCATAAGATGAAGTGAAAGTATCTAAGGGAATCTCTTCTCCCACTGTAAACGGAAATTCTTTTCCTGTGATTTGTTCGACACTTACTCCAAAGGCATTGGCAACATTCAACAGAATTGCTCCCCGGGGAATTCTCTCTCCATTGATGTACCGAAGCATTGCCGCCTCTGTAACCCCGGCTTTAATGGCCAGCTCTTGTATCGTCATCTCCTGAGCGTCGAAAAGTGACTTCAGTCTTTGAGATATAAGGCTCTTTTCTTTTTCCTGCCTCTCTTTATCACCGGCTTTTTTTAAATATTCATCTGCTGAAAGTCCTGTTCTTTGCTCATATTCCTTTTTAAGACTTTCATATGCTTCCGGAGATATTTCTGCAAGGTGCAACAGAGCTTCTGCCGTAAAATTTTCAAAACCAAAAGATTCTTCTTCTGTTTCTTCCATTTCGGGTGCTGGAAATTGTTCATACTCATAATCGGCTTCCATTGCAGCCTGGCTTCTTCCGCCGTTTGCCTGCATATTCTCGATGCCTTTGTCCATGATTTTCTCGGTTCTCCTGGCAATATGTTCCCGGGCAATGGCAGCGGTAAAATACTCCACCGCTTTGTCCATAATGTTCGCCGGTACGTCCGCCTTGATGAAAACAAAATGGCTGTCCGCAACACGGCATTCCAGGACTGTCTGTCCTGCCGTGTCTTTGAGGGAAAAAACATTGTTATTTATTAAAGAAATGTCCGGGTAATATCCGGTTCCCTGTAACACCTGCAGCTGCAGGGCAAGGTTTTCTTCTATGCTTTGTTTTATGTCTGTAAGGTTTTCCATGTTACCGCTCCATGCCTGTTGCTTTTGCTTTTGTGTGTTTCTGTTGCTGCATTTCCTTTTTGATATTCAAGGTTTCTTTTTCAATCACTTGCTGGATTGCTTTGTATTTGCTTTGATGTTCTTCCCGGGAAGAGCCTGGATAAATTGTACTCATCCTTCGAGAATAAGCCTCGCTCATCGCCGTAGCTACAGAAGGCATTTTAATTTCCTTGTTCTCTTTCTGAAGTTTTTGCAAAAGTAATGTTTCTTTTTTAAGTGAGAAATTTAACGCAGAAACAAACTGTTTTTGACTCAAGACCACTTCTACTGGCCTTTTATCTCCGTTTGCCCCATTATGAAGCTCTTCTTGTGTTAAATGCAGTACGACCCGTCCTCCTCTCATTTCTGCAGGTGGCATAAACTGATATTTTTCCATTGTTCCGGCTTTGAATAAATCAATTTGTTCCGGGTACCTGCCTTGCTTTATGCTGTTGATGTCCACGAACCCCGCTTCAAACTCCGGCATGATGACCTGTTTGCGGTGGGGCAGGTTGTCAAAGGTTTCCGCCAGTTTTTCCGTGGAAATCCTGGTGCTGCGGATCTGGTTGTAGGTGTCCAGAATGTGCTTCTCATCCGTAAAATCAATCCCGGTTTTCCTGTTGAAATCTTTTAAAAGCTGTCCACGGTCAAGTTTCCCGGACTGGATCGCTCCGAAAAGGACGGCCGTATTCTGTTCCATTTTCCGCATATCGTTCAGCGTTTTCCGGAAAATATGTCCGGATAACACCACCCCGTCCACGTACCGGGGTTTCCCCTCATATCGGGCTGCATTCCATAATTTCTGGTACTGCTCCACGCTTTTTTGGTTCGTAAGTGCTTGTGAAAATTCCTCTGTTGCCTTCTGTAATTGTCTGTCTGAAATATATGTCATGCGTATCTCCTACCGGGACAGCTCAAAGTCATTATTTTTCTTCATGGTGTATTGTTGAGTTTTTGCTCTTGCTTGTGATAACTGCTGCTGGTTCTTATATTCGTTTCTAAGAAATATTTTGAATTCATTGCTCGCATTGCGGCCAAGTTCAAAAACTTTGGAATGATTTTGACTTTGTATATTTTTTTCAAGATACGCAGTCAACTCTTTTTGGAAGGATTCAACCGTTTGTTTATTTGTTTTTACCTTGCCGTTGCAAGATGACGCTGCAAGATAGGCTCCAAGGAATTTTTCTGGCTTGCTGTCGGTGCACTCAATGACAATGGATGTTTTGTTTCTTTCCGACAACTTTTTTATGTGCGCCAATTTCTCATTTAAATTGGCAGAATGTGAGGCTACTGCTGAAGTAGGGAAGACGTGGTATACCGTAAGCCTTGTTCCGGCCGGTGCATCCTTATTGTAAGATGTTAAAGTAAAGCTTTTCTCACCTTTTTTAATTGCACTGCCAAGTTTTTGTGCTTGTTCGTATGTGATGACAGAAGCATCTTTTCTGGACATTTTATCAAGTTCAACTTGAGCTACCAGCTGGTTGATTCCCTTGAAAACTTTCCCGCTGGCAGCGGAACGGACTACCGGACGAGGGGTAAGTATAATAACGTTGTTTACTGCTTTTGAGTTTTTTTCATTCGGCAAAAAAGGGGCTGTCCCTGTTTTTACCGCTTCATATAATTTTTCAACATTCTGTTCATGGTATTTTATTTTTTTTTCTTGATTCATATATTCCCCTTTTCCCTGCTGCTTAAAACGTCATTTTTAAAAGACCATCTCCATATCACTCTGTGGACTCTTTTTCTGCTGTCCTTTCTGCTGTCCTTGTTTGTGTTGTTCTTGGCTTTTTTCCCATGTACTGAAATTTTTTTTCAAAATTTCTGACTTGACCATTTGTGCAGAACGGACCACATCAAAAACTGCTGTATGTTTTTTTTCGCTGATACTTTTTTCAATTAAGTTTTGGAAGTTTTTTTGAAACGTTTCTACAGTTTTACGGTCTGTCTCCAAAACAGAACCGGATGCACTGGCTGCAAGATACGCTCCAAGGTATTTTTCCGGATTACTGTCGGTACAGACTATGGCTTTGCTCCACGGTTTCGCCTTGTTCAGTTCACTGTTTTTATAAAGCTGTTCTTTGATAGCTTCCGTATTCGCAACACTGCCGGCTGAAAATACGTGGTATACCTTTGAGCGTTCATTGTCTTTATCATATCCGGTCAGAAGGATGCTTTTTGAACCTTTTTTTATATAAGTTCCGGCGGCCTTGGCATCCTCAAAACTTAATACTGTCTGAGCTTTGGAACCCATATTATCAAGTTCAATTTGTGCTGAAAGTTGGTTCACACCCTTTAATAAATTACCTGTGACGGTACGAACGGCAGGCCGGGGAGTGAGGATAATTTTATCGTTATCCTCTATGTAGTTTCCCGGATTTTTTACCTCGTTGTTTTCGCCCACAACAGCCTCTTTCAAGAAAAAAGGGGCTGTCCCTGTTTTTACCGCTTCATGCAGTTTTTCAATTTGCTGCTGGTAGTACGGTGTTTTCTTTTCTGTTTGTTCCATATTTCTTTCTCCTTCTTGTATGGTTTGTTTTTGGGTGTTTGTACGTTCATTTTCAGCTGTAAACTGTTCTTTGATGCTTTTTCCGAACTGTGTTTGTGTATACTTTTGAGCTACATTATAATCTTTGACAGTAAGAGACCCTTTTTCACTGGATATTTCTGATTGTACGTTCGCAATAGCAGGATTTTGTTTTATAGTTACATCTCTGTTAAATCCCGCTTCAATGAATTCTTGGTAATAAGACTCTATCGCAGCATAACTTGAAGCACGATAGTCTCCTTCTTCTACCTCTATAGTTCTTTGACGTTCTTTTACTGACCGGGCTTGGTCTTCTACTATTTGAAGTTCTATCTCATCAAGCCCTTCCCTTATTCCAACGCCGGAATCGATTTCCCGGGCAACCCATTCTTTGAGTTCTTCTGCCCCCCGGTTCCATCCGTCTTCAACTTCAAGAACTTCCCATGCTCGAGAGTCATATTCATCTGACTCAAGCTCCCGCTCTTCTTCTTGCCGGAACTGGTAATATGCAAGTGCAAGAATCTCTTGCTGCTGTTCTGTCAGGTCTTTCCATCCAGCAACCTGCGTCCCTTCGTCTCCGTAATCAATTACCATGTCTGTGAATCCCTGCAAGGACAGTGCTTCCCCGGCACTAAGATTCCATGGAATAAGTTCAAATTTTTGAACTTCCCATTTTAAACTACCAAGGTCTTCTGTATTTTCAACGTCTTCATTCTCTTGATAATAATATGCATTTATGTGGTAATTATTATTACCAAGTTCCAGTGAAGACATAAATTCTGTGAAACCATGCCATTCTGTTCCATCAGTAACCCTATTGGTGTAATCACAATTTAAAGACTCTACTTCTTTTATCAGGCGTTCTCCTAAGAGAGCGCAAGCCTCTTCTCTGGACAGGTTTTCAATGCTTCTGTCCAATTTCTCATATGGTTCCTTTTCTGTTTGTTCCATATTTCTTTCTCCTTCTTGTATGGTTTGTTTTTGGGTG
>CALXOI010000136.1 GCA_944389965.1 uncultured Treponema sp. | reverse complement strand
TTTTTACTTTTTCCAGTTCTGCATCAGGACAATTTGTAAAACACAGAAAAGCTTTTGTTGCAAAATCCTTATCCAAATGTTTCGCATAAATTCCGTTCCACTCGGTAATATCTGCAGTATCTGCGTTCCATTCAAACAGGGCTGAACCAGGTTGTGCCGGTTTACAGGAAAACGACGGCCACGGATACAAAATCGTACATCCGTCCCTGCTGCGGGTCATTCTTGCCCCCAACAACAGCAGGATTCGTTCTGCCAACTGCATATTATTCTGCTGCCAGCAATCCTTTGTTACCGGGCGCAACGATTTCACTGACAACAATATACCGTCATCCCGGATTTCACATTGCACATCTTCGCCGGCAACAGACCATTCATCACAAATCAATCGCAGTGACTGCCGTAACCGGTCAGGGTCACCATACAAAAGCGGGAAAGAAAAAACAGGGATGCCGACAACATTTTCGATATGGAAAAGTCTTTTTTCCACAGGCAGTTCATTTGTCTGGGAAAGCGTCAAATCCATAATTAAATCAGCCTTTTCATGTTGTTCTGCAATTCTATTTTTAATAAAAATAATCTGGGCAGCAATTAAATCCTGATCAAGTTGATCTTTCCCTAAAAATTCCTCGACCTGTTCTACCTTCCGGGCTATTTCTACCAACGGTTCACTTAAATCAGACCCGACATTTGCGAAAAAACTAAGTTTTGCTTGTTCCGCTTCTTCCGCCTGCTGCTTGGCTTTTGCCATCTGTTCAAACAAAAATACCCCGGACAAAGCACTGCTGATTGCAGAACGGAGATCTTCAAAAACGAATCCGTCATAAGGAGGAGCTGTCATCACCATATAACCGATAGGCTGTTTTTCCATGAATAAAGGTTCCACAACAAATACACCACCGGAAAAACCGCTCATTCCGTCAGGCAGGAGTTGTTCCGCCGAAAACGGTATCTGCCCGGTATATACGGTACTATCCGCAAAACCGCCGGCAAATAATGACTCCGCACCATCATCTGTCTCTGTTAAAACAATTGCAAGGGCATTTATATTAATTTTGGGCAGATACGCATACAAAATATCCACCAGATTTTCCCGGCTGCGGGCAGCCAGCAGTCCGCATTTTAATGAATTCAACAACTCATTCAACCGGCGTTCCGTATACCGGACTGACGTAACAACAGCATTTTGAATACCGGCAACCTGTGAAAAAAAGCGGGTTTCAAGGGTATCCACATAACCAGCCGGAAGGAATGGTAACTGCCGGGCAATAGTAAATACCTGGAACAATAACCGGATATCCGAGTTCGGGTTTGAAAAGAACCGCTTCAGGCATTTACCCAGCAGCGAAAAAAACAACGATTCATTTTTCTGCACCACGGCATCCACCAGCGGAATAATAAACGCATCCCGCTCACAGTCATCCAGATGAAACAGCGCTGCCGCAAAATCAGCAAAAGAATCCCGGTCAGCGGGAACGGTTTGCTGGTAGTGAAGAATTTTTTCCGCAGAACACCCACAGGATTCCCGGATGACAACTTCTGTATCAAGCAATACATCGGTATTTACCGGTTTATGCTGAAGGATATCTTTTATCAAAGACAAGGCAGTTAGACCGAGTTTCTGGTACGGTAGATGAACCGTAGCAAACGCAGGTTCTGCTATCAGACTTTCCGGAGAATCATTAAATCCTGCACAGCAGTAATTATCCGGTACAAAAAAACCGTGGCGGCGGAAATATTTTACAGCTGCCAGAACCATCATATCACTGGCACCCATAAGAACCTGAAAATCACGGCCGGGAATAAGTTCTTTATTTTGGAACAATTCTTCCGCAGCAGCTGCACCTTCTGACCAATTCCGTGGTGTTGTAACCAGCGGGGAATCAGTCATATCAATCCCGTGTTCCGCCATAATATCGCAAAATGCCTGGAACCGCTCCGATGCGGACACATGGTATTCAGGCCCGCGGATAAACGCAATTTGTGATGCCCCGTGCACTGTAATAAAATGACGTACCAGTTTTGCCATCCCGGAATAAGCATCAAACGCAACACAGGGATGCCCGGGTATTTTATGAGCGATAGTAACATACGGAAGATTCTGAAACTGTTTATGGAAATTTAACAACTCTTCCGCCGGAACAGAACTGCCAATTGCAGATCCCCAGGAAATCAATCCGTCAAGATTACGGCTGTTGGCAAGCCGGTAAATGGAATTTCTAAGACATTCTGATTCCATTTCAAAATTCAGCCGTCCACCGGGAAATACAAAAAAAGAAATATTCGACCGTGACGCTTCTTTTATGAGCGGAAACCAGAGACTCCGGGCTGAACCGGTGTGTATTGACGCAACAAGCAAACCAATTCTAGGCTTAGAAAAATCCATAACGGCATTGTACAAAAATAAAACACTAAAAACAATAGCATTCCTGTTTCCATTATTATAGTATAAATCACGGAGGTTCATCGTGGAACTTAAAATTTTAAACTCAGTATATACAAAACCGGCACGGCCGGAAAAAATTCTTCAGTATGGAGAAGGCAATTTCCTCAGGGCATTTGCAGACTGGATGATTGATATTGTCAATGAAAAAAGTGACTTTAACGGAAGTGTCGTACTTGTACAACCGCTGGATAAAGGACTTGCCGACATGATAAACGGACAAAACGGATTGTATACTACCATCCTGCGGGGTGTACAAAACGGGAAAACCGTTTGTGAAAAGAGAACCATAACATCTGTCAGCAGATGTCTGAATCCGTATTCCCAATACGACGCATACATGGAATGCGCTGATAATCCGGAACTACGTTTTGTCATTTCAAATACAACAGAAGCCGGGATTACCTGGGTAGAAGGCTGCAAAGCAGATGACAAACCGCCGGCATCGTTTCCGGCAAAAGTAACGCAGTTTTTATACCGCAGATACAAAACATTCAACGGCGACACCGGTAAAGGTCTGGTATTTATTCCCTGTGAACTTATCGACAAAAACGGACAATTCTTGCAGGAATACGTCCTGCGCCATGCAACAGAATGGAAATTGGAACAGGGATTTATTGATTGGATTAAAAACGCATGCTGTTTTTGCAGCAGCCTTGTAGACCGCATTGTACCCGGTTATCCGGCAGAAGAAGCGGAAAAACTCTGTCTGGAATTAGGATATAAAGACAACCTGCTGGATACAGCTGAAATTTTCCATTTGTGGGTAATAGAAGGCGGAAACTTTGACAATGAAATTCCCTTCGTTCAATCAGGGCTGAATGTTATCTGGACAGATGACATGAGCTTTTACCGGACCCGGAAAGTCCGCATCTTAAACGGAACCCATACGATGTTTGTTCCTGCTGCAGTTCAATACGGACTGACCACCGTTGAAGAAAGTCTGAAAAATTCTGTAATGTACCAATTTATCAGGAAAGGCTTGTTTGAGGAAATCATACCTTCAATGGACGGAGATACAGCGGCACTGGAAAGTTATGCGGAAGATGTACTGGAGCGGTTCCGCAACCCCTATATCAGGCATCTGCTTATGTCAATTACATTGAATTCGGTATCAAAATTCAAAACAAGGGATCTGCCGTCCCTGTTAGCCTACATGGAAAAAACAGGCACGGTTCCCCGGATTCTTTCATTTTCGCTGGCAGCATTGATTAATTTTTACCGGACATGCCCGGAAGCAAAGGATGATACAGCTGTACTGGAATACTTCAAACAACTATTTGCTGTTCACCATGAAACAACAGCAGACAGCGCCCGGAACATATCCCGGAATGTTTTGTCAAAAGCAGACTGGTGGGGAGAAGATCTGACTCTTCAAAAAGGACTGGCAGAAGCAGTCAGCGCCCATCTGGAAACTATCTGGAAAGACGGCATGAACGCTGCGGTAACAGGATGTATCCATGAATGAAGAAAAAAAAGCACTGCGCCTTACTCCAAAAGATACAGTGGCAGTTGCCTTGGATTCACTTCCGGCAGGGACAACCATTTTGGGTATTACCCTCGCCGAAGCAGTTGAACGGGGGCATAAATTTGCGTTGCAAAACATAGCTTCCGGTGACAAAATAATCAAATACGGTTACCCCATCGGGCAGGCAATACAGGATATTCCGGCAGGAAGCCACGTCCATATCCATAATATGAAAACCCTGCTTTCAGAAACGGCAGCCTATGAATATCATCCCGTACATCCAGAAATGTCCCGTAAAAGTACTGTCGCAGACAGAACTTTTTCTGCATTCCGCCGACCTGACGGAAGAATCGGTATCAGAAATGATGTCTGGATTATACCTACCGTCGGCTGCGTCAACAAACTGGCAGAACAGCTTGCGGGTCACGCCGCCGGTTTGTGTAGCGGAACAACTGTCAGCGGAGTATACGCCTGGACACATCCATACGGCTGTTCCCAAATGGGAACCGACCATGAACAGACCAGAACAATCCTTGCAGATCTGGTAAACCACCCGAATGCAGGGGCAGTCCTGGTTTTAGGACTTGGTTGCGAGAACAATACAATTTCAATATTCAAAAAAATTGTCGCAGAAAAAGCACTGCCGGGGAACGGCAACGACACCGGCCGGGTACAATACCTGAGCGCACAGGATCTTACCGATGATTATACGGACTGCATGGAAGTTTTAAAACAGCTTATACAATATGCTGCCGGGTTCAAACGGGAACCGGTTCCTGTCAGGGAACTGGTAATCGGCATGAAATGCGGCGGTTCAGACGGACTTTCCGGTATCACAGCAAATGCATTGGTAGGACAGGTTTGCGACAACTTTACTACTGCCGGCAGCCGTGTTCTACTGACAGAAGTTCCAGAAATGTTCGGCGCAGAACAACTTCTTATGAACAGATGCATAAACAGGGATGTATTTGAACAGACAGTTTCGTTGATTAACGGTTTCAAAGAATACTTTACCCGCAACGGTCAGACTGTGTATGAGAATCCATCCCCCGGCAACAAAGCAGGCGGCATTACCACGCTGGAAGACAAATCATTGGGATGCGTGCAGAAAGGCGGTTTTTCCCCTGTATGCGGAGTCTTACCGTATGGAGGAGCCATCGCAGAAATTCCAGATAAAACAGGGGGCATTTACCTGTTGGAAG
>CALXOI010000135.1 GCA_944389965.1 uncultured Treponema sp. | reverse complement strand
ATATTGATATTTTCAAACGGTTTAATGATACGTATGGTCATGCCTGTGGGGATTATGTTTTGTAGCGTATTGCAGGTGTTATTCAGAAAGGTGTACGGGAGCAGGATTTGGCAGCCCGTTATGGGGGAGAAGAATTTGTCGTGATGTTATACAATACAGATGCGGAAGGAGCTGCTTCCGTGGCGGAACGTATCCGAAAAATAGTTGAAGCCGATGATATTGTATACGATGGCATCCATATGCAGGTTACTCTTTCTGCAGGATATGCAGTTTTCAATTCCGCCTCGGATATGCCGCAACCAGATACACCCCAAGAACTTGTTGATTTCGCGGATAAGGCTCTGTACATTTCCAAACGGAATGGACGCAATTGTGTTACCGGCTCTGACAGACTCCTTTTTTTACAAAAAAATAATATTTCAGGATAATATGGGCTTTTTAAATTCAATACGAAAACCTTTTAAATATACCCAGTATAATGCGGCGTTTATCATCATTGGCTTGAATATCGCAGTGTATCTGCTTCTTTCCATGATACCCCAGTTTAAGTTGTATCTTTCTCTTAATGTAATTATGGTTGTTGAGTACCATATGTATTGGCAATTTCTTACGTATATGTTTGTACATGGTAGCTTTACTCATATTCTGTTTAATATGTTAGCTGTTTTGTTTTTTGGTATTGCCGTGGAACGGGCACTTGGATCTAAAGAATTTCTGCTGCTGTATTTTGTTTCTGGTGTCCTGTGCGGGGTAATTTCGTTTATTGTGTATTATTTCTCGGGGCAATATTTTATCCTGTTGATGGGGGCATCCGGTGCGATTTATGCGTTACTGCTGGCATACGCGGTTATTTTTCCCCGTACCCGGATTTATATCTGGGGGGTGTTGCCGGTATCTGCACCATTACTTGTTGCAGCATATGCAGGTATTGAAATTGCAAACCAGCTGTTCAGTATCCAGGGAGGAGTTGCCCATATGACGCACTTGGCTGGATTTGCGGTTGCCTGGTTATATTTTATTGTACGGATGGGAATAAATCCGTGGAAAGTATGGAAAGACGCTTACCGGTAATACTTATTTCATGTGTGCTTTCTGTTATCATACAAATTCCTGCTGTTGCTGATATCGGTCAAAATGAATTAATCCGTTTTGCCTTATGGGCACCGTTGGAAGCATATCCGGGGACAGAAGAGGCAGCTCATATTCTTACGCCTGACGGAAATCCGTTTCTCTACCCTATTAGTAGATTAAAAGCTGTCGCACCGTTTTTTGTGGAAGGTATGGTGTGTGGCTGGACATTCAGTTATACTCCGTCTGATACTACCCGCAATGTAGCAGAATATTTTGAAGTCAAACCTTTGTATAATTTGAATGATTTAGGCCAGCCCGTTACGTATACGGAACCTTGGATTCAAGATGAGCGGTTGTATTGTTGGGTTGAATATCGGTGTTCTTCCCGAACAAGTGCTTGGCGTAATTTGTGGCATTCGCCGGAGTATCAAAAAATATCGGGAAAAGGACAGGGCTTGTTAATTGATGGTTTTGACGGTATAAAAACAGCTGCAACGGAAGCATTAAAACAGGCTGTCAGGGAATATGTCCGGAAACTTGTGAAAAACAAACCGCAGGAAATTACCGGAGAGGTTGTAATTTGCCGGGAGCCGCGGATTGGAATTGTTTCTGGTAGGTACGTAGTTGACCTTGATTTTTTTCTTAATGTGAGTAAAATAATACAATATTCTGTGTATTGATAGATATTTTTGGAGGTTTGCAATGAAAAAATATATTTTATGTGTATTGTACATATTAATTGTAGGAATGTTCTCTTTTGCACAAGATTCTACTGCTTCGGATACTGATAAGTATATGCAGGTTGAAATTGTTCAGGGGTCAATTACGACTCCTGAGTTGAAAAAAGTCGGAACAGTGACAATAGAGTATATGCCGGCTTATGATGAAGCCCGGGTTATTTATACCTGCCCGACACCATTGTTTGAACAAAGTACAGCAATGCTTGCAAACAAAGAAAGTATTCTTGCTTTTATCAAAGAACGGGGATACTATTATTATTCTTTTATGAAAGCAGATGATACCCGTTATAATGGTGAAACAAATATGGCTGTGTACACATCATATATTAAACTTTTACACTAACAAATTCGGGTTACTACATGGATATTCAGTCTCTTATAAAAAACCTTCATCCTCTTGAAATCAAGGTTTTATTGAAGTATTCCAGAACTGATGAATTGACTGTGGATCTGCTTCAAAAAGACTTGGGGTATAAAGAAGGTCATGCGAATCAAGCCTTTTCTTGGCTTGCCGGAAAAAAAATCGTAGAAGTTGTCCGGCGGGAATCTAAAACTCTCTATGAAATCACAGATGTAGGTCGGTTGTATGCCCGGGAAGGAACACCTGAGCAAAGAATTATTTCTTACTTGAAGGAATCTGGTTCCCATACATTACCGGAAATTGCTCTGGCTTTAAATATAGAAAATAAAGATGTAGGGAGCGCTTTCGGAATGCTTTCAAAACAGGGTGTTCTTGCAATGAACGCTGAAAAGAAAGTCGCTTGGACAGGAACTTCAGAACTTGGTGTGGTAGATCTGACTGCTGCATTGTTACAAAAAGCTGTTGCCGCCCCTGATGGGTTGCTGGAACAGGCATCATTGTCTTCAGACGAATTGTCTATAATTGGCGGATTGGCAAAAAAACGCGGTGCCGGTGATGTCCCGTTCCGTATGGTGGAACGGGAAACCGTCGTATACCGGTTGACTGGGGATGCCGATGAAGTTGCCGGTGCATTACGACAGGCCGGCGTTACCGGTAACGAAATCGGTGCGGTTACATCAAAAATTTTATCTGATGGAAGCTGGAAAAATGCTGTTTTTCGTGGATACAACATTTCAGTGCCTCCCGCACGGATTATACCTGGCAGAAACAATCCGTATGTGTCTTTTCTGGAAAGTGTAAAAGATAAACTGTGTTCCTTAGGTTTTGAAGAATTTGACGGTCCTCTGGTGGAAACTGAATTCTGGAATTCTGATGCACTGTTTATGCCGCAGTTTCATGCGGCACGGGATATTCATGATGTATATTATGTGAAAAATCCTACCCATGCAAAATATATCGAAGAGCCGTATTTATCAAATGTTGCAGCTGCGCATGAAAACGGTGGTGATACCGGCAGCCGGGGTTGGAATTATACTTTTGACAGGGATTTTACCCGCCGGTTGATTCTCCGCAGCCAAGGAACCGTTTTGTCTGCTCATCAACTGGCAAAAGCGCGAATTCCTGGTAAATATTTCGGTATTGCCCGGTGTTTCCGGTACGATAAGGTTGATGCAACGCACCTGTCTGATTTTTACCAGACTGAAGGTATCGTTCTGGGTGAAGAAGTAAACCTTAAAACATTGCTGGGATTTCTGGAAATGTTTGCGGTGGAAATTGCTGGTGCTACAGATGTAAAATATGTTCCTGGTTATTTCCCTTTTACAGAACCATCTATAGAAGTTCATATCAAACATCCGGTGTTGGGATGGTTTGAATTAGGTGGTTCCGGTATATTCCGTCCTGAAGTAACGAAAGCTATGGGTGTGAATGTCCCTGTTTTGGCGTGGGGAATTGGTATAGACCGTATGGCATTGATGGCACTGGGATTGAATGATTTACGGGAATTGTTCAGTACGGATATAGAACAGGTTCGTCTGCGGAAAACCCGGTAAGACTGAAGTTGACAAAAAACCATCGGATTATCCGATGGTTTTTTATTATATCGGGTGGATACGTCTCTTGCGTTTTCTAACAAAGAAGTATATACTAACAGCATAGGTTTACAAAATCTCAAACTTTGTCATTTTGATATTTGGAGATGGATATATGCAGGACACTTTGCCCAAGATGCTGAAAGATATTGCCGAAGAATATCCCGGCGTTGCTGCCCAGTATTCGAGGAATGATCAGGACGGATTCGATCCTATCACGTACAAGGATATGTTTCAGATCGCCCTTGATTTTGGAGCCGGACTTTTATCACTCGGGATAGAACGGGGTGATCATATTGGTCTGATTTCAGATAATCGTAAGGAGTGGCAGCAATCGGATATGGGGATTATGGCAATTGGAGCCGCAGACGTTCCCCGTGGATGCGATGCGACAGATCATGAGTTGCGTTTTATTTTATCAACAGCTGATTGCCGCACGGTTATTGCAGAAAACCCTGTTTTGGTGCGCAGAATTCTGGCGCTGAAACAAGATTTACCGGTATTAGGTAGATTGATTTGTTTTGAAGAAGTATCTGCTGCAGAAAAAGAATCTGCAGCATCGGCTCGGATAGAATTGTTGCATTTTAATGATGTGCTGGAAGCTGGTCGGCGGTTCCGTGCAGAACAGCCTGGCCGGGTAGAATCGGAGCTGGAACAAGGTACAGCCAGTGATACGGCCTGTATTATTTTTACATCCGGAACAACCGGAGAACCGAAAGGTGTTATTCTGACCCATGGTAATTTTATTGCTCAGTTAGATGATCTGAAGGAACGAATTTATTTATATCCCGGAGACCGGGGATTATGTGTTCTACCAATATGGCACGCTTTTGAAAGATTGTGTGAATATGTCATTTTATGTCAGGCAGCAGCAATTTGCTATTCAAAACCGGTCGGTAGTATTCTTCTTGCAGATTTCCAAAAATTAAATCCCCATTTAATGCCGGCTGTTCCTCGTGTTTTTGAGTCAGTGTATGACGGTGTTTTCCGCACTATGCGGAAAACCGGGGGGATTGTGTATGCGTTGTTCAGCTTTTTTACATCTGTTGCAATTATTCATTCACGTATAGACCGCCGGCTGTTCAGAAAGCAGGCACGTTTTACCAATGATCATTTGGTTCTGTCATGGATTGTGCTGGTATTGCCGTGGCTTCTGTTGTTCCCGCTGAAAAAACTGGGTAGTGTTCTGGTGTTTAAAAAAATACGGGCAAAACTTGGCAATTCATTCCGGGGAGGAATTTCCGGTGGCGGTGCATTGCCTCCCCAGATTGATGAGTTTTTCTGGGCAATTGGCGTAAATGTCGTAGAAGGTTACGGTTTAACGGAAACAGCTCCAGTTATTTCCGTGCGGTATTTGCGG
>CALXOI010000134.1 GCA_944389965.1 uncultured Treponema sp. | reverse complement strand
CTGCAAAAGTATACCATAACCTGGCATTATGTGTGAACAGTTCTTATCAGTATGTAGCAGCCATTTTTTCATAATTTTTCTATAATATTGAATAAATACCAGAAATACACTATTATTTCAAACCTAAGGATGTACTATGAGTTCTGAAAAACAAAAAATTGATGAACATACACTGGATGCTTTGTTGTATTTGTCCCGGTTATCTCCGGAAAGTACCAATCTGACCGTACTCAAGGAGCAGGTTGATCAGATTGTAAGCTATTTTGATATTCTGTCTGAATATACTGATAACGAAAATCCCTATGATGCATATCCGTCAACGGATTCTGATTTACTCAGGGATGACTCTGTTGTACCGGGATTGGATATTCCTGATGTAAAAAAAGTTTCGGAGGAATTCCTGGACGGATATTTCCGTGTTCCGAAAGTTTTAGGAGAAGGTGCATAAATGACAGATACATTTGACATGCATACCATCAGCGGTGTAAAGGCTGCACTGTCAGCCGGAACTGTTACCAGTGAAGAGTTGGTACGGCGGACTGCTGCTGTATTTGAAGCTGATCAAAATTCGGCATTGCCGTTGAATGCTTTCCTTGAAATATATGATGATGCGATAGAACAGGCCCGCAGAGCCGACGCTGACCGCGTATCTGCAGCGGAAGCAGGGGCAGACCGCTTGGAACAGTTATTGTCAGAAAAACCTTTATTGGGTATCCCGTTTGCAGTAAAAGATAATATTTCGGTAAAAGGAAAACAGCTGACGTGTGCAAGCCGTATTCTGGAAGGTTATGTGGCTCCATATAATGCAACGGTTATACAGCGGCTTGTTGATGCCGGTGCGATTCCGGTGGGAAGATGTAATATGGATGAATTCGCCATGGGATCTTCAACGGAATATTCGGTATACGGTCCCACCCGAAATCCCATTGACCGGGCATACGTGTCCGGCGGTAGCTCCGGTGGATCTACTGCTGCGGTTGCCGCAAATCAAGCTTTGTTTGGTCTGGGAACGGAAACCGGAGGTTCGGTCCGGTTGCCGGCCAGTTACTGCGGGATATATGGTTTAAAGCCGACTTACGGGGTGTTGAGCCGGTGGGGTGTTGTGGCTTACGGAAGTTCTTTGGATCAGGTGGGACTTTTGGGGCATACTCCGGCAGATATTGCGCTGCCTCTTGCTGTCATGAGCGGTACGGATTTTTATGATGATACCAGTGCGGATTTACCGGATGCAGCTTCCCTGTACCATCTGGAAGCGTTGCCGGATGAATCTTTAGCCCATTTAAATATTGCTGTTCCCCGTCAGTTTCTGGAATCAAAGGGGCTTGATCCCGATGTAGGCGGTGTTTTTGATGCTGTCCGCCATTGGTTCGAGTCAAAGGGAGCAAAGATTTCCATTGTAAACCTACCGGTGTTGGATGCTGCCATTGCAAGTTATTATGTTATTGCTTTAAGTGAGGCTGCCAGTAATTTGAGCCGCTTTGATGGCATCCGGTACGGACGCCGCCGGGATCCGGGTAAGGGTTTTGATGAATTATATGTCCAAACCCGTAGCGAAGGATTTGGGGCAGAAGTCAAACGGCGGATTATTATCGGGAACTATGTACTTTCAGAACAGTTTTCGGGTGACTGCTACAAAAAAGGCATGACGGTAAGAGCCCGGATTCAGCGGGAAATTGCGGAATTGTTTAAATCTTACGATTTAATTCTGTGTCCTACGTGTCCGACAGCCGCATTCAAGCTGGGACAGAAAGTTGATGATCCGCTGGAAATGTATCTGAGCGACTTATTCACGACATTCGTAAACCTTGCACGGATTCCGTCATTGTCAGTTCCCGCAGGAAATACGTCTGCCGGAATGCCGGTAGGAATACAGTTTGCCGGAGCAATGTTTTCCGAAGCAAAAATACTGCGGATTGCCCAGTCATGGGAACGGGATCATCCCGGTTGTGGTATTCCGGTGCAGGAGGTACAGAATGAGTGTTGATAAATATGAAGTGGTAATCGGTTGCGAAATCCACTGTCAATTGCTGACAAAGACAAAGGCTTTCTGTGCTTGTGAAAACCGCTATGGCGGTATGCCCGATACTCGTGTGTGTCCGGTATGTCTGGGGTTACCTGGTGCAATGCCTAGGGTAAGCAAAGGATATGTGGAGTTGGGAGCTGTTGCAGGTCTTGCTTTAAACTGCAGTATTGCCCGTTTTACAAAATTTGACCGTAAGCATTATTTTTATCCTGATTTGGCAAAAGGGTATCAAATAACCCAGTATGATTTGCCGTTGTGTACTGACGGTCATGTTGATCTGCCGTTTAAACATTTACCCGAAGATTGCCGTCCCGGTGGTTCCCGGTTCCGTCCGGTAAATTTTGCCGGAGATAACTGTAACATAAATGATACTTACCGGCGCATCCGGGTGGAACGTATCCATTTGGAAGAAGATGTAGGAAAAAGCCTCCATCTTGAAGGTGCCCACAGTTATATTGACTACAACCGGTGCGGTACCCCGTTGATTGAAATTGTGACAAAACCAGATATTTCTTCTCCGGAAGAAGCTGCATTGTTCATGCAGACAGTGCAGGAAATACTGCGGTATGTCGGTGTTACCAAAGGTAATCTGGAAGAAGGAAATATGCGCTGTGACGCAAACATCAATCTGACTGTTTGGGAAAACGGTGTCAAATACCATACACCGATTTCTGAAATAAAAAACTTGAATTCTTTCCGGGCTGTCCGGGACGCCTGTACCTATGAAATCCAGCGGCAGCTTCATGAATTTGAAATAGACCGGCAGGAATTTAATCCCGGTTTCAAAAATACTATGGGTTGGGATGAGTCAAAAGGTGAGACTGTAATCCAGCGCACAAAAAATTCCTTTGTGGATTACCGGTTTGTTGTTGAACCCGACATCAAACCTTTTTCTGTGTCTGAAGCCTGTATAGAAAATGCTGCCCGGAGGGTGGGGGAATTACCGGAAGCAAAACGGGTCAGGTTTAAAAAAGAATACGGACTCAGCGATTTTGATGTAGAAACGCTGACTTCCAGCCGGGACTTATCCCTGTGGTTTGAATCAGCTGCCGGTTTGTCAAAAGATCCGAAAAAGGTTGCCAACTGGATATTGGCGGAAGTGCTGGCAGTTTTAAACGAACGGAATATTACGGTGTCTGATTTATCTATAACGCCTGCTCATATTGCAGAACTGGTAGACGCCATTCATGACGGTCAGATTACCGGTAAACAGGCAAAGGATGTTTTTGCAGAAATGCTTGTGACCGCAGAACATCCAGCTGCAATTATCAAAGCCAGGGGTATGGAACAGGTTTCTGATACAGGTATGATAGAAGCCTTTGTTGAAGCCGTTATTGCCGAAAACCAGAAAGCAGTGGAAGATTTTAAGAAAGGAAAAACGAATGTCGTCGGTTGGTTGACCGGACAGGTTATGAAAAAATCCGGAGGCAAAGCAAACCCGTCTGCGGCTGCTGCGTTGGTACAGCAGAAATTATCTGCATTATAGGCAGCTGTGTTATGGAAGAATCCCAATATTGGTACTGTCAGGAAATAGATACACGGTATGGTGCTGTCAAGCGGGCCCGGGGATGTCATTTGTACACCAGTAAAGGCCGCCGTTTGACTGATATGTATCAGGAATCCGGTAGGGCAATACTGGGGTGGGGTGCTTCCCGGGCAATGACTGAGTTCAAAAATATTGTGAACAGGGGAATAACCGGTAGTTTCCCTACTGATTATTCCGCCCGGCTGGAAAAAGCAGTAAAAAAGCTGCTGCCGGAATATACCCACATCCGGTGGTATTCGTCTTTGGAATCAGCCCGGCGGGCCATATCGTTTTTTTTTAATTTATCTCCAGAGGTTCAGATTGGGGAACAGCCGCAGCTTGATGCAGTGATAAATACGCATCCGGAACATGTGCAGGACTTAACTTTTGATAATTGGTTGTATGTAATGGGAATTCCCCGGTGGCGGCCGTGGCTTGAGTCCGCGCGTATTGCTGGAGAACGGGATATCCCTTCCTTTGTAATGGAACAGAATAGTCGGTTGCAGGAAGCCGTAGTTGTTGTGCCGCCGTTGCCGTGGACAAGGACATATTATCTGGTGGCGTTTTCTGATACCGGAAACCGGAAAATTGTTCCGTCGGATATGCTGCCGCCGCCGGTTCTTGCTGCAATGACCCGGGGAATCTATGATTTAATCGCGGAGTTGCCGTGTCGCAGCGAACGGGATTGGAAATTGTATGATAGTATTATATGCAAATACTGGAAGCGCCGGGGACCATATCTGCTACCGCTGGTTTCCCCTGAACAGTACAAGGATTTTTTCCGTCATTGTCTTGATTGCGGTCTGTTAATTTCCCCGTATTACCGGACCCCTTCTATTATTCCCTATGGAGCGGATACGGGGAATTTTACGGAATTGAAAAAAAATCCTTTTGTTTTCATCTGATAGCACAGTGCCGGTCAATTGCGCTTTTTCCGTAAATCGTATATACTGGTTGTATATTTTATTGTTACTTTGAGGAGGTCAGTGATGGCTGTAGGAAGGAAACTTTCCGTCGGTAGTATTATCCTGCAGGTAGGATTATCATTGTATTTGATTGTATCCGGGATTATCGGCATACAAACCGGTAGCAATGAAGGTTTGAATGCATTAAAGAGCCTTATCGGTCAGAATACTTTTTTACCGATAGTTATGGCTGTCTGCCAGTTGGTTGCCGGTATTCTGTTGCTAATTAATGTATTCAATATTCAGGGCTTCGGAACCTTTTTAAATATTGCGCTGCTGGTTATTATTGTGTTCTGGTGCATTTATATTGTTTTATATGATTTAGGTAATCTGAGCGCCGCATTCCGTTCCGGAAGAGCTCTTTTGGACTGGCTGCGTAATTTGACTCCGGATTTGATTATTTTGGGCGGATTGCTCACCTTAAAAGGTATTTAATCTGTTGTTTTTTAGAGCCGGTTTTTACCGGCATTTTGGTCCATTAGCTCAGTAGGATAGAGCAGCTGCCTCCTAAGCAGCAGGTCGGACGTTCGATTCGTCTATGGGCCGTAAGTATTGATGGTTTCTTCTGCCCTTTCCCGGTATAATAGCCGCTTCAGGAGACTGTCATGATACCGGATAT
>CALXOI010000133.1 GCA_944389965.1 uncultured Treponema sp. | reverse complement strand
ATCCATTCCACAGAGATGATTCCGGTATTGCAGCAGACAACAGCAGTAAGACGACTACCATTGCAGAACAAATAAAAAGCAATACTACAGGAATAATCTTTTTCATATCAATAAATATTATTTATGAAAATAATTACAGGACAGCAAATGCCACGCCTATTGCAATTCCAAGGAAACAACCGATAAAAACCTCTGATGGTTTATGACCATGAACTTCTTTTATCGGTTTGAAATGAAGGATACCTTTTTCAGACAGTGAAGTCCCTAACTCATTTAACACTCGCGCCTGAATTCCATTCGCCCGACGAACGCCGACTGCATCACGGATAACAACCATTGCAAAACAAAAAGACAGGATAAATATATCTGAATTGATTCCCGACCGAAAACCGATCGAAGTACACAATGTACAGACAAGTGCCGAATGACTAGACGGCATTCCACCGGTACGCCATAATAACAATTCGAATAAATCCCTCAAGCTGGATATTTTACCGGCACATAACTTCAGAATTGTTTTTATAAACTGAGCTGAAAACCAACTAAAAATACACGCAAGAAAAACTGTGTTAGTATATAGTGATTGTATATGTGATAATGCCGAAGAAAACATATTGGTTTTATTTTACTGCTAACAGAAATTTTGTCTAGTAGAATTCCACGCAAATTTACTATATAGTATAGTATAATGAATTTCGTCAATTTTACTGCTTCCCATAATGATGCAGACCGCCGGCTAGACAAAATTATCCGTCGGTTGTTGGACAACATTCCACTGTCAGTAGTATATAAATATCTGAGAAAAGGATTAATAAAGTTAAATGGACAACGGGCTGAACCGGACATGCGTGTCAGAGTTAATGATATTATCGAAGTGGCGGAATTCCTCTTGCCCGCAGAGAAAAAATCAGAAAAAGCAACACAAGACAATCACGGCAAAAACACCTTCTCTGCTACAAGCACAGGAAATCCAGAGATTACCGGTAAAAAAAACGGGACACAGCATACCGGTTATTTTTCCGCAAAGCTGCCTTTTTCCGATATTTTTAAAAACCGTGACATAAGAATAATAAATAAACCGTACGATTACACCGTTCAGGATGGAGGAAAATCTTCATTGCAACCTCTGTCCCGGATTATTGCAGACTGTTATTATGCGGAATACGGATACCAGTATATTTCATTCAGACCGGGGCCGTTGCACAGGCTGGATCGAAAAACAACAGGTTTACTGGCTTTCTCCCAAAGCCTTGCCGGAGCCCGGTGGTTTTCAGCAGCGATGCAACATAATCTGATAAAAAAAGAATATCTGTCGCTGGTAGAAGGTATCATGCAATCTGAACAAATATGGGATGAACCAATACAGCGGAAAACTCATACAGCCGGCAAAAATTTTCACTTATCGGAAATATCCGGTACTGGCAAACCCGCATGGACACAGGCAATACCCGTTTGTTCCGGAACATATCATGGCAGAACAATAACATTGGTCAGATTCCGTATAGATACCGGTCGAACCCATCAGATTCGGCTACACAGCAGCAACCACGGATTTCCGTTGCTAGGAGATACTGCATATGGAGGAACCGCTATACAAGAGCAGCAAAATTTGTATCTCCATGCGTTCCGGATGGTCTTTCCCGAAGACAATCCTTTGAAAATACCGGAAAAATTAACCGCTCCGCTGCCGGAAAATTTTCAAAATATACTACAAAAGCACTTGCCAGAAATCACTGCCCCCGCATATAATATTATCTGTCTATGAAAATATTTACCGACTTACTGCATACATTTCAAGGAATAACGGTATACGCGCTGGCAGGTCCAAGCGGAACAGGTAAAAGTTTCCGGGCAAAGCTACTGGCTCAAAAATATAATATTGAAGCAATTATTGATGACGGTCTGTTGATTCAAGATGATAAAATTCTTGCCGGCCGTTCCGCAAAACGGGAAAAAACATATATGGGTGCAGTCAGAGCAGCCTTGTTTGATGATAAAAGCCACCGGGACGAAGTTGCAAAAGTTCTGCAAAAAATGAAAATCAAACGTATCCTCATACTTGGAACTTCAGAGAAAATGGTAATGAAAATTGCAACCCGCCTTCAGTTACCTCCTCCCAGTAAAATTATTAAAATAGAAGATATTGCCACAAAAGAAGAAATTGAAACAGCTATGAGGTCTCGACAAGTAGAAGGAAAACACGTTATTCCTGTTCCTGCCATAGAAATAAAAAGAGATTATCCAAAAATATTTTATAATGCTGTCAGGGTTTTTCTCAAACGGGGAAAATCAAAAGTTCCGGTAGGAGGAAATTCAAAAGTTTTTGAAAAATCTGTTGTCCGACCGGAATTTTCTAAAAAAGGGCGTATTGAAATTTCGGAAGCTGCCTTGACACAAATGGCAATGCATTGCGTTGTTGAATATGATCCACAAATCCGGGTAAAAAAGCTTTCTATAAAAACAGATGCTCAAGGTTATCGTTTTGTAATTACTATCGATATTCCTTTTGGCACCCAACTGACCGGTAAAATTCACAATCTCCAGTCATATATTATAGATAATATTGAACGTTATACCGGAATCCTTATTGAAGAAGTAAGCATTATTATTGACAAAATTACGGCCCAGCAAAATCAGTAGCATTATTTTTAACCGAAAAACCCTGTTGCCACTACATCGTTGTCAATCCGAGGGGTCGGCGTCGGAGTGCGACTTTTTAAATCATTTTTTCTTGTTTTTTCGGGCAACATCCGTACCGTTACAGCCGCGGAATCGGCAACATCAGTCTGTACCGGCGCATGACCGCCTGTGCGTTTCGGTATATGTACTGCAACACCAAGCTGTTTTAATACGGTTTTAACCGCAAATTCCAATTCTGTCCGCTGGGGATTCATGGGCAGAACGAAATTCCTGCATTGTGTCCATGTACGGATATATAATTCTCCGGCTGCAGATTTTCCGGAAACCTCTTTTTTCCAGTCTGTCAATTCTGCGGCAAAATCATATATCAAATACACCAGTTTTTGTCCCAAACGGACATCTGGATTTGCAATGTGCAGGGAATCCAGTTCTTTAAGCCGCATAAAATAATTTCGTTCAAATTTTCTATCTGCATACATTAGCGCTGTCGCTGCAGGTTGAAGATACATGTATATATCAACATCCATTGCAAAACGCACTATGTCATAGGCATGTCCGCTGTTAATTATTTTCAAAAGTTCTTCTGTCAACCGGGACGGTGATACCGGTGACAACAAATAAGCGGATTTACAGATTTTCCGTTTTAACTGTCCGGACATCCTACAACCAGTCGTTGCCGCATATTTCACAGCCCTAAGCATTCGTACCGGATCTTCCCGAAAAATATATTGAAGCGGAATAACCGGCCGGAGAATTCCCTTTTTTATATCCTTTACCCCATCAACATAATCGATAATCTGTTCCTTGATAGGATCATAATACAGTGCATTCAGCGTAAAATCCCTACGCAGGACATCTTCATCCATGGTTCCAAAACTGTTACCTACAGTTCCATCACAAATAGAACGGAATGTACTGACTTCAAAAATTTTCTGACCAAAAAAAACATGTACTAATCGGAATCTCCGGCCAATAATCCTTGAATTCCGGAATAGCTTTTTTATTTTTGCCGGGGTTGCATCTGTAACAATATCAAAATCTTTGGGCTCATGACCTACAAGTAAATCCCGGACTGCCCCTCCGACAATATAAGAATCGTATCCGTAAGCCCGTAATTGAGTTACAACTTTTAATGCATCCGGATCTATTTTATCACGCGAAATATTATGTTCTTGTTTTGTGTAAATAACAGCCTTTTTTACCGGACGGCCTTTTGAATCAGCAGTATAACGAATCAACACAGTGTATATATAATATGTATTTAAAACATTCAAGTCAAGAAGTACGGCAAAACACATATATCAGAACTGTAAAATATTATAAAAAATCATACAATATAATAATTATTCTTTATACTATATACAGTTTATCCTATATCAGGTATAGTATCAATCAGAGTAATCATAATATTGAAAACCTGTACCCTGCATAATGCATGCAGCAAAAATGGAACCGGATTTCATACAAAAACAATATTGGTTCCATAGAGCTTTTGAGAAAGGACTGATAAATGAGAATAACCGGAGGAAAACTAAAAGGAAGAATTATACAATGTCCGGACGGAGTCATCAGGCCGGCAATGGACCGGATGAGGGAGTCGGTATTTGCCATACTGGGAAATTTGTCCGGGAAGTCTTTTCTAGATTTATTTTCCGGATCCGGAACTATTGCAATAGAGGCTGCATCCAGAGGTGCTGAACAAATTGACTTAGTTGAAAAAGACAAAATCAAGATACAGACGATTCTTTCAAATGTCTCTGTTACAGAAACAGAACTTAACAAACGGATAAGATGCCATTTTATACCTGTTGAACTTTTTATTAAACGCAGCACGAGTCACTTTGATTTTATATTCTGTGACCCGCCATTTCCTTATAAATATCATTGCAATCTGATTGAATCGATTGCAGAAAGACAACTGTTGACAGAAACGGGGATTGTCATGATTCATCGTCCTGAAGAAAAAAAACTCCCAGAAAATATCAAAACATTGGTACGGATGGATCAACGGGAATACGGACGTTCAATTGTGGACTTTTACCAATACAGTTCAAAAAACTCTAATATCATCGAAAAATAATAATTCATCATTAATTAACAAAATAGATTGACAATTACATTAAATCTGATAAAATAAAAATATATATGCAGGGCAAAAAGGTTATTTTATTTTACTATGAATGAAAATTTAAAAAAAAAGCTGGATAGCTTATCACAAAAAAATGAAGGGTTTATCAAAACAACTGAACAACCGGTTTCAGGACTAACGTCGGAACAAAAAGCGATATTGAACCGCAAAGGTAATATTTTTTTTAACCAAGGTGACATAGAACAAGCCCGCCGCATCTTCCTTGCAACTGGATATTCCGATGGATTATCCAGGGTTGCAGACATATATATAAAACAAAACAGAGAACTTGACGCCTTGCGGCTGTATCTTTTGGCACACAATAAACGGAAATCAGAACCACTCATTGAAAAACTGGCTGCACTGATTTCAAAAATCATAAACAAGGAAAAAACATGAAACACACACGAA
>CALXOI010000132.1 GCA_944389965.1 uncultured Treponema sp. | reverse complement strand
TAAAACCAGATAAATCATCTGGCAGCCGGCTTTCGGATATTTGGCAATAACAGATTTCATCAGTTCCAAAAGCGAATTATCTTTTGATTTGTTTCCAATGTATCGTGCTGTACTTCTTGCTTACTGCAAGAAACTTACCGGTTTTTCTCTGCGATAGCCCGAAATGTTTCTGAATTTGTTCTATCACTTTTCTTCTCATTCCGGGCTGCAGAAGTTTTTTATCACGTCCTTCTGTACCATATTCTCTAGTGAAAGTTCAGCTACAAGTCGTTTTAGTTTTGCATTTTCATCTTCCAAACTTTTCAGTTTTATTACTTCGGAAACTGTCATGTTCTCATACTTCCGTTTCCATTTATAAAAAATATTTTCTGCAATTCCTTTTTCCCGACAAATCTCAGCTATTGTCTTTCCCGTGTTCTTCTGTTTTTGCAGTATCTCCACGATTTCTTTTTCACTAAATCTTTTCTTCATTTTTCTTCCTCTTGTTTTTTTCGGCAGAAAAACTAACTTAAAAACTGGTTCAATAAATCGGGGTTAGATCAACATGAAAATTTTATTTCCGCTGCCAGACAGAAAAAAATATACTCTGCACAGCTGTATTTTTTCGGTTATTTATGATTATAAATCCACAACCTACTGCAGCATAGGCAAAAGCACACAAGATAACACCTAAAATATTTCCACTGCAAAAAAACCAAGCTTCCAATACCGCAGGAATAAAAAGATATAAAAACGCCAGAATAGAAAAGGAAATCCCTGTTACAAGTTTTTTTGAATTCTTGTTTCCTCTCAGAAAATAATTATATAATAACATTATCAAGGAAGGAATACCGGCTGCCATACACACAAATAAAACAGGCTTACAGAACATCCCAAAGAAAGAATACTCAGGACTACGAAACAATTCACGGAACGGAACATAAATCATATAAAAGCCTGCATATAACGGAAACAATGCATTAATTTTAAAATCAACAGAATCTTTAGACCACAGAAAAAAAATTCCAGTCAATAGGACCAGAGGTATAAAAATTTCTATTAAACTCAAAAACAGAAAATAAGAAAAAAAATCAGCTTTATATAGATGAAAGGAAGTTCCAAAAAGACCAGCTATTGTACAAAATATCATTGAAACAAGAAAGCTTGCAAAAAACACAAACTGATACTGTCTCTTTGTATTATTACAGAAATAAAATATAACAATCAAAGGAAATAAAAGCAGTAAAAATAAAAACATAGAAAAAAAATATCATAGATTGTACAATTAAATCAATACTCAAACAGGAAACATAGAACATAAACACTAGACATAAGTTACATTTATCTGTTATTATATCACAAATGCTTTACATAAGTGTTATTATTTCTATAATTTCAGAAATCAAATAACACAAGGAGGATCGTTGGCGGACACAAAAGGTTTACGGATTAACGAACAAATCCGGGTTCGGGAAGTCAGACTCATAGACGATGAGGGTGAGCAAAAAGGTATTGTCCCTACCATAGAAGCACTCAGAATGGCTAAAGAACAAGATCTAGACCTTGTTGAAGTTGCGCCCCAGGCAAATCCTCCGGTATGTAAAATACTCGATTATGGCAAGTATCGGTTTGAACAGGAGAAAAAGCTCCGTGACTCCAAAAAAAACCAAAAACTGCTGAAACTAAAGGAAATCCGTATGCAACCAAAGATTGGTGCCGGAGACCTTGATTTCAAATCGAAGCATGTACAGGAATTTCTAGCCGAAGGGAACAAGGTAAAAGTAACAATCCGCTTCCGTGGACGAGAACTTGCACACACAGAACTCGGCTATGACGTTCTAAAAGAAGTTTTAAATCGGCTTGATGACGAATATGTCATAGAGAAACAACCGGCTATGGAAGGTCGGTTTATGTCTATGACACTCAGTCCAAAAGCAAAAAAATGATGAGGTAACAGAAAATGCCCAAAATGAAAACAAAACGCGCCGCAGCAAAGCGGTTTTCGTTAACAGGTAGCGGAAAAGTAAAATACAAAAAAATGAATCTCCGCCATATTCTGACAAAGAAAGCTGCAAAACGCAAAAGACAACTTCGCAGCTCTGGTATTTTAAGTGAAGCAGATTCCGCAAAAGTACGCAAGCAGCTTTTGCCTTATGGCTAATATCATACTAAGGAGAATACAATGTCAAGAGCTATAGACGGAATTAAACGTAACAACCGTCGTGCAAAAATTCTTAAACTCGCCAAAGGCTTTTCCGGAAGAAGGGGAACAAACTATAAAGCAGCAAAAGATGCTGTTGTGAAAGCATTAACCCACGCATACGTTGATCGCCGCGACCGAAAAGGGGATATGAGAGCTTTATGGATATCCCGTATTAATGCAGCTGTCCGTAGCGAAGGATTGAATTATTCCCGGTTTATTGAAGGATTAACAAAAGCCGGTGTTACTATTAACCGGAAAGCGTTGTCTAATATGGCAATAGAAGATCCTAAAGCTTTCAAAGCAGTTATCGATACTGCAAAAAAAGCGTTGGAAGCGTAACATGATTTCCCTGGATCACATCGAACTTTTGGAACAACGGGTAGAACAAGCCGTTACGAAGATTACACAATTACTGGAAGAAAACCGGAACTTGCAGCAAAGAAATTCGGAGCTAGAGGAAAAAAACCGGCAACTTCAATCAGTGGTTGTCTCTTTCGAACAAAACCAAGAGAAGATTGAACAGGGAATCATTTTAGCCTTAGAGCGGTTAAATATTGTTGAAAATACAGTTTTGCAAACTGCTGAATCCTTACCATCAACGGATTTTTCGCCGACAGACAGAACCGCAGAAAACACTGCAACATCAAATACTTATGAAAATTCCAATATTTCACCGAATAGCAATGCTGATTTGCCACAGACACCATCTAATTCCGGCTCACCGGTAGAACCTTTATCACAACCAGTACAAGAAGAACAACCTGATCTGATTTCAGAAAATGACGATCAACTGTTTGATATATTCTGATTTGAATTATCATGGGCACTTTGCAGATTGATATACTAGGTACAACATTTACAATAAATGCAAAAGAAGATTCCGATTATTTGAATCAACTCTTAATTTATTATAAACAGATATTAAAACAAATTGATTTATATGCAGAAACTCAAGAACCAATTCAAACAGCAATTTTAGCGGGAATAATGCTTTGTGATGAACTCTACAAAGAAAAATTAAATTTACTCAAATTAAAAAAACAGATCAGTACAGAACAATTAGAAAAATTTGAGAAAACTACATTACAGATGATTCAGAAAATAGACAAGGTTTTATAATGTCCCGAATGTTTTCTATCTGGGTTGATGCAGATTCATGCCCTGTTAAAGTAAGAAATTTAATTATAAAAGCAGCCGGAAAACATCATATCCCTATTTTTTTTGTTGCAAATAAAAAAATTCCCCTTACTGTTCCACCCAATTATGACAAACAACTTATTACTACAATACAGACCTCCCTTGAACCGGACAGTGCTGATAATTATATTGTGGCTCATATTAATCCAGATGATATGACAATTACCAGAGACATTCCATTAGCGGCCAGACTAGTTGAAAAAAAAATCTTGGTCTTGAATGACCGGGGAACATTATTTACACCAGAAAATATAAATGAATTTCTGTCATTACGTAATTTTAATTATGAATTGTCCCTTGCTGGATTAAAACCGCAAAGTACTGCAACCTACACCATGAAAGATTTTAATCTTTTTTCAAATTGTTTTGACAGGGAATTACATAAAAAACTAAAACAATATCAAACATTATCAGGAAATTGAGATCGGATGACAAGTAACCTGTCAATGATTTTAAAAAAAACAGTGACAAGTTCCGGGTCAAATTGCTTTCCTGCCTGATTCCTAATTTCATTTAAAACAGATTCCTCACTCCACGCCTGTTTATAGACTCTTTTAGATGATAATGCATCAAAAACATCAGCCAAAGCAACAATACGCGCTGCAAAAGGAATCGAAGCACCTGCAAGACTACTGCTACAAGGTAGTTCATCAGCAAACATCAACGGATTATCATGAGGAATCTCAACACAGCCAGGATAACCAGTACCATCCCATCTTTCATGATGATGCAAAACAACTTCACGCACCATATGATCCAAGGAGGATTTTCCATCAAAAAACAATGAAGCGCCAATATATGTATGACTTTTAATTATCGAATATTCATCATCAGTAAATTTGCCCGGTTTCTTCAAAATCAGATCAGAAATTCCTACTTTACCAACATCATGAAGCATCGCTGCTATTTTCAGCATATCCCGGAATTTTTCTCGTTCATTAATATCAATGTGATGTTCGGCAGCCCAACGATCATAGATTTCAACAGAATAATATGAAACTCTCATAACATGAGCACCAGTCTCTTTAGGATCACGCAGTGCAGCCATATGCATCATACGCATAACCATAGCACGAGTTAAATACGTGCGTTCTAGTGCTCGTGCCGCGATCATTGCAAAATGTTGCATAAAAAGTTCCGCATCAGCATCAAAAGGTACAATATTACCATATTTATCTTGCGCATTTATAATTTGTAATACCCCGAGCACATCATTATCACCCGATTTTAAGGGAATTGTTAATATTGATTGAGTTTTATATCCAGTAATAAGATCGGATTGTTTATTAAAAATAAAAGGTTTGTCATCAGGGATAAAATACGCATCTGGCAAATTTACCATTTCTGCAGTAACAACTGTATAACCAGCAATCGAGGTCGTGTCAATTGGAAAAGAAAAATACACAAAAGGAAGTTTCTCATCCAAACTAAGTTTTCTCTGTTCTGTATCATTTTGTGCATACTTTATATGTATTCGATTATCTTTGCAAATATATATTGAACCTGCATCTGCATGAGCTACAGCCCGAGCCTCAGTCAGAAGGCGCTCCAATAAAATATCAGTATCTTGAATCTGAGTAAAAACTTGTTCTAGTTGTAATATTTTTTGAAATTTAAGTTCCCGTGAACTCTTTCCCATGGACGATAGCTTATCAAAAAACAACATAAAAAACAATTCCCTAATGGTGTACAGGAAAGGAAGAATCATCATATTTCAAGAAATCCAGAATATTTCGAATACCCTAAAACAGAAATACCAAAAATAAACAATATTACTTATCTTTATTTTGCAAATTTAAACCTCTCATCCAGAATTACAAAAAAAATTGATTCTATAAAAAATGAATATTTCATTTATTTTTTCATATTCTGACGGGTTATGATGAGGCAGGATACGGCACAAGGAAGAAACGGCAAAAAAGGAAGCAAAGAATGGGT
>CALXOI010000131.1 GCA_944389965.1 uncultured Treponema sp. | reverse complement strand
ATACATTCAATTTATAGTATGATGCGGTAACACCGGATGCAATAGCGGCATTTTCCACAGACTGCTTTTCAGCAACAATTCCCGCTGCGGTTGCTGTGGACAAAGCATCCACATGAGTCCAAGCCGGATGAGCATCCAGGAATTTTTTGCACTGGGGGAATCCGTGGGGATGGGAATACACATATTTGATTGTATCAAGGGTTGCACCGGGAACCGCCAGCAGTGAATGTTCAATCCGCAACGTCAAGGCACCGCAGATAGTAACATCTTCAAACCGGAGCAGGTTGTCGTAATTATCATATACAGAACCGGCAAGACTATTTTCTATCGGTACCATACCGAAATCAGCCCGTCCGTCCGCAACCGCTTGGAAAATTTCCCGGAAAGAATTCACGGCGAGAGGTTCCGGATTGTCAAAATACAGATGGATTGCCTGCTCTGCAAACGCACCGTGTCCGCCGGAATAGGCACAAACCGCTGTACCGGAATTGTTTCTGGAGACAGAGAGAGTCTGACTGGCGTTCCGGTGCGGGGAACGGATGTGGGCGACTTCTTTTCCCACCACCGGTGCGAGTACATCAATATCCCGCATCAGCTTTTCAAACTGTTCGGGAAACAATGACTGGGCACCGTCAGAAAGTGCTTTGTCCGGATCACAATGAACTTCAACAATAATACCGTCTGCACCGGCGGCAACAGCTGCCAGCCCCATCGGCGGAACTTTATCCCTGATGCCAACCGCATGGCTTGGATCTACAATTATAGGAAGATGAGTAAGCGAACGGATAACCGGAATTGCGGATAAATCCAGTGTATTGCGGGTTGCCTTTTCATACGTCCTGATACCACGTTCACAGAGAACCACGTCATCAGTTCCTGATGATAAAAGGTATTCCGCCGCCATAAGCCATTCTTCGATTGTAGCTGACAGTCCCCTTTTCAGAATTACCGGTTTTCCCAGTGCACCGACTTTTTTAAGCAGTTCAAAATTCTGCATATTCCGGGCACCAATCTGATATACATCCACATAATCTTTCATCACGGGGATGTGGTCGGCAGAAACTATTTCTGTAACAACCGGCAGACCGTATGCATCACCGGCCTGCTTCAGGATTTTTACCCCTTCTGCGCCCAAACCCTGAAACGCATACGGGCTAGTTCTGGGTTTAAACGCACCACCACGAAGCATTACCGCACCGGCAGAAGCGACTCGGGCTGCGATATTCATCATCTGTTCCAGACTTTCCACCGCACAGGGACCGGCAATCGCTGCAATGCGCTGCCCCCCGATACGGATAATCTGACCCCGGTTATTTGGGACAGACACAATGGTATTCTCTTTTTTGTATTCCCGGCTGGCCATTTTATACGGTTTTGAAATAGGGATAACCCGCTCTACCCCCGGCAGAATTTCCACTTCCCGGGGATCGATTGAAAGTTTCCCTACAGCACCGAAAATCGTATCTTCTTCACCGGTTATTTCATTGACTTTGAACTTATTCCGTACAAGAAAATCCCGCAGATTGTTTTTGTCCTGTTCGGGAATTCCTTTCTTTAATACAATAACCATGCTTTTTCCTTTTATACCTCAAGATTCCATGAAACAGTGCGGAGTATATCACCGAACACACCGGCTGCGGTAACACCGGCACCGGCACCGTATCCCATTACAGATAATGGAATAGGATTGTACCGCTGCGTATGGAAAACAAATGCATTTTCCCCGCCTTTAACGGAATACAGCGGATGATCAGGTCCTACTTCCATCATCCCGACACTGCATTTTCCATCTTTTATTGATGCTGCCATCCGGAGCACTTTTTTCTCCTGCCGCAACCGGTTCATCACTTTTTCAAAATACGCATCAACCTGTGGCAGTTTCTTCAGGAATTCTTCAACTGTTCCGGAATCATCAAACTCCGGCGGAAATACTTTATGAATTATAATATCATCCAGTTCCAGTTCAAATCCTGCTTCACGGGCAATAATCAGACCCTTACGGGCAACGTCCAGCCCTGCCAAATCATCCCGGGGATCCGGTTCCGTGTAGCGTTTTTCCCTCGCTTCCAGCACTGCCTGGCTGAAGGAAACACCTTCATCCAGTCTGCCGAAAATATATGACAGAGAACCAGACATAATACCGTAAAAACCAGTCAGACGGTCACCACTCTTGAACAGGTTCTGCAGTGTATCGATAATCGGAAGCCCTGCCCCTACATTTGTTTCGTACAGAAAACGCCGGTGCATCTGGTTTGCGGTTTTCCTGAGCCGGTGATAAAAATCCATGGACATGGAGTTTGCCCGTTTATTCGGCGTTGCAATATGCATTCCTGCTTTCAAAATATCAATATACCGTTCCGGTAAGTCATAGGATGCCGTGCAGTCCACAAATACCGGGTTCAACGGTTTCATCTGTTCTACGATTTCAAGAATCCGGTCCACAGAAGTGGTTTCCGTTGAAGCATCAACGGCGCTCCTCCAGTTTTCCAGATTCAATCCCGGTGAGCCTGCTTCTACAGGGGCAACCAGCATTTTATCTACAGTAGCGACAGCCATGACTTTAATGTCAATGTGTTGAGAAGCCAGTTCTTTCTGCTGATCCCGTATCTGATCAATCAGACAACCACCGATTGTTCCGGCACCAAAAACAAAGACTTCAATTGATTGCGCCGTGTTAAAGAAAAACCGGTGGGCAATCCGCACTGCAGTATCGCCGTTACTGCCGCCGATGACAACACTGATGGAACGTTCAGAAGATCCTTGGGCAATAGCAAGAATATTGATATCCTGGGATGCCAATGCATGAAAAAATGTTCCGGCAACACCCCGTTTCTGTTTCATTCCGTCACCGACGATAGAAACAATTGCACAATTTTCCTGAACTTCAATTTTATTTATTAGCCGCTCCCGTATTTCAAGTTCAAATTCAGAAGAAAGAATATCCTGTACGGCGCCTGCTTGGGACTGGCGTACACAGAAGCTGATAGTGTACTCTGAACTGGACTGGGTGATTAACAGAATGGAAATACCTGCTCTGGAAACTGCGGCAAAAATCCGGGCTGCCATACCACTGCGCCCTTTCATTCCGGAACCGGATACACTGATCATGGCTGTTTTCTTTAAACAAGAAATTCCTCTGACCGGTCCGCTGTTTTTATCCCTATGGTACGGCCCCCTTCCAATACGGGTTCCCCTGGAAGCAGGATTATGGCTGTTCAAGCTCCATGCTTCAATATTTTTTGCCGCAAGAGGTGCCAAAGTTTTCGGATGCAGAACTTTAGATCCGAAAAAGGATAATTCCATCGCCTCCTCATACGTCATATCATCTACAAGTATTGCGTCGGACACAATCCGTGGATCAGCCGTATAAATACCGTCGACATCGGTCCAGAATTCAACCCGGGATGCCCCCAGTGAAGCACCGGCAATTGCCGCAGAAAAATCTGATCCGTTCCGTCCCAATAAACCCGGAACAGAATCGGTATCCGTAATTTTTGCCCGCCAAGAACAGATAAATCCAGGAAGTAATAAAATACGGGGCTGATTTTTGGATTCTCCATCCCGGTAGCGGGCAAAAGCAGCTCCCGTTTTTGCATAATCAGGATCACCTTCCAGCTGGTTACCGGTTGTATAGATAAATTCCCGGGAATCCAACCGCAACACGCTTTGCTGTTTTGCTAAAAGCACCGCTTCTACAATGGGTGCACACAGCAACTCTCCGGTACCCATAATCCTGCAGTGGACAGACGGCGGACATTCCCCAAAAGCAGATACTGCTTCCAACAACCGGGTATACTCGGCAAACACAGGCTCCAGCCGTCCCATAACATCCGCCGCATTGAATCCCGGCAATGTTGACATAATTTCAAAACAGATGTCGGCATGAGACTGGCGTATTTCATTGGAATAACCAGCAGCGGAACCTCCGTTTTTACAGCCGTCAATGCTGTCCTGAAGCCGGTTTGAAATACCGGCAACCGCAGAAACAATGACACTGATTCTGTCTTCCTGCGCCCGTGAAATCATTATATCTGTTGAATCAAGAATTCTTCCGGCATTTCCCATGGATGTGCCGCCGAATTTAAGTGTCAGCATAGGAACCTCTTGTAGCGTATAAATATAAAACAGGGCGGTACAGATGCCGCCCTGCCGGTGTTACTCTGTGGGACGTTTTTTTAACGAAGAACTGTCAATTACCGCCTGACCGCGGCCTGTTTTTTGTTCCATCATCGCACGGACTTTCATTGGCAGTCCGGTCAGTGTGATGAATCCCTGGGCATCTTTATGATCATACAAATCGCCGGTTGTAAAAGATGCAATACTTTCATTATACAGACTGTACGGGGAATGGGAACCGGCGCCACGGATAGAACCTTTATACAACCGGAGTTTTACCCAACCGGTCACTGTTTCCTGGGTTTTATCTACAAATGCTTTCAGTGAATCCATCAGTGTCGTAAACCATTTTCCGTCATAAATCAGCTCACTCATTCTAAGAGCAACCTGCTGTTTATAGTGGTATGTATCCCGGTCAAGACACAGGTGATCAAGCATTTCATGGGCAGCATATAAGATAGCACCACCGGGAGTTTCATATACACCGCGGCTTTTCATGCCCACGCACCGGTTTTCACAAATATCAACCAGACCAATCCCGTTCCGGCCACCGATTTTATTGAGTTCCAACATAATGTCCAATGCAGACATTTTTTTACCGTTTACAGCTACCGGAATTCCGGATTCAAAATCAATTGTTACATATTCACCCGCTTCAGGTGCCTTTTCCGGAACAGTCGTCAGCTTCAGCATATGTTCCCAATTCGGTTCGTTTTCTGTTTCTTCCAGTTCAAGTCCTTCATGGGAAAGATGCCAGATATTTTCATCCCGGCTGTAAGACTGGTCTTTTTTCATCGGTACCGGAATATTCCGCTCTTCAAGATATTTGATTTCAGCATCACGGCTGTCCATATTCCATTTAGGATCCCGCCATGCAGCTATTACTTTCAAGTCGGGGGCAAATGCTTTGATTGTCAGCTCAAAGCGTACCTGATCATTACCTTTTCCGGTTGCGCCATGACAAACCGCAACGGCATTTTCCTGCCGTGCATATTCTACAAGGATTTTTCCAATTAAAGGCCGGGCTGTAGAAGTACCTAAAAGATAACGGTCTTCATAAACCGCATTCGCTTTCACTGCAGGCCAAATATAGTCTGTAATATATTCTTCCCGGGCATCAACAACAGAACATGCAGCAACACCGCTAGCCAAAGCACGCTCCTTTATCGTGTTCCAATCATCCCCCTGTCCCACTTCAATAC